>USJA01000136.1 GCA_900554875.1 uncultured Clostridium sp.
AAAGAGGATAAGTATAGGTAATAGCTTGTCCCATGCGACTTCTTGGTGGTACTTTTCCATAAGTCTGTTCCATCCATTTTTCAAAGGAGTCAAGTATGGGAGTTGCCTAAACGCTGGCGGAGTGCACATCGTCCCTGCGCATCGAGTTTTCGGGCATCTGCTATCTGTTCAATATGATATAGTTCCTGTTTACTCATTGATCGTTTCATAACTACGTTTTTGATCGCAAAGTAATAGAAGAGTTTTTAGGTCTACAATGTGTACTTTATCGGATGCTTACGGAGAAGTCGAAAATTCAACAGGTGGAGAAAACGCCGGACATCGAGCAGCCTATTTCCAAAAAGAAGCAGCAGGAGAAAGATCTGGAACTCCTGAAGAAGTCAAAAAG
Organism: uncultured Clostridium sp.; assembly: GCA_900554875.1. Lineage (GTDB taxonomy): Bacteria > Bacillota > Clostridia > TANB77 > CAG-465 > CAG-465. The sequence goes on from USJA01000136.1 coordinate 389, forward strand.
GAGCAGAGGTTTCGGAATGGGCATGTGAACTTATTCTGAGAGTATGAATTTTGTACCGTTATGAGGTAACGAACAAGGATGAACTTCATCAGGAAATCTATCTTGAAGAAGAAAAAACTCCTCTTGAGTAGTGTTATTTTTTTGTTTTTTAGAATATTATATCTTTTGCTTTTGTAAATTTAGAGTGCTGAAAGAACTCTAAGAAATATATCTTAGAGTTCTCAAAGTATTGTTTTTGTAGGGTATTAATATCTTCTATACTTATTTCATTTTAAATTGAATTTTAAAATAGCGTCCTCATTAGTTTCAAGATTAATACCATAAATGCATTTGTATTTCTCATCAACAATTAAAGAAGATATATTATTATTTAATAAAAGACGCTTTATAGGATTCCCTTTCCAATCATATACTTCAACGGAAGATGAATGAATTTTTTCTGAATCTCCCCAAGGAATACCAGAATATAAGGCATATATTCCTATTTGAGTACAACTTAGGTCTTCATAACGAACAATATTATTATCTACATTATATTTAAATTTGCTTCCAAAGGTATTTCTATTAAATAAATAGAACTTTGGAGGAAAATCAACTCCTATTTTACCAGTTAAATATAGTTTGCCATTCCTTATTTCTCCAAATTCAATTCTATCAATAAAAAAATAAGCAGAAGCAAAATGATTTCCTGAAACAGTAATCCACGTATCATCAAACTCGGTATAGTAGTCTTTCCCTAAATCCTCAGTTAAATTAAATGTATTGGGTAGCGTATCTAATAATAATCGTTGTTTGATATTCCATAATTCACGAGTAGAGCTTTTACTATTGCTTCTTTTCGTTAAATATTGAGTTGTATCAACATAATTCATTTCCCAAAAAAATTTATTGTCAAGGCTTGGTAAATAAAATTCTTCTTCCATGATAGCACAAGTATCAGTTAATAGATAAGATACATATTTATCTGTGGCATGATCACGAAAGGCAAATCGATTTTCAGGCATATTTTTTATGACAGTAGGCATCAAATATTCTCCCGGTCCTGTTCCAATGGGGCAAAAAGAATATAAGAAATGAAAGGAAGGTAAAGAGTAGACATAAAAATTATATTTAGCATTTGTCTGTATGTCACGAAGGATTATATAATCTTTTGATTTATAGATATTACCTGCTTTTATTATTTCATTAATTGGAACTTGTATGGCATTTAATGTTTGTTGTTTGGGAAAGTTTTTTATATAAGTATTGTTCTCATTGTTACATGAAATGACCAATAGTAAGAAGCTTATTATTAGCAGTTGTCGAATATTTAACATAGGCTTACTTATAAACTGTAAGTTACAATATAAAGAACTCCTGCTTTAGTCTTTGTTTATTTCTATTTATAGAACTAAAAACAGGAGATTTTTATTTTAGTAATTCTATTTTGAGACAGGTTCTTGATTTATAATAATAAATGAGAAAATATTAGCATCTGTTTTTACATTTTCCTGTATATCTACCACAATCACAAGCTATACCACCTCCGGAATTTCCAGACCATTCTTTACAACTATCAGTACACTTAGCAGTTTCTCCACTTGCTAATGCTTCTATATTAGCTATCATTAAAGTTGACATTTGACTATTATTTTCTGTTTGTTTTATACAATATACATTGTAAACTCCTATTGAAATAATCAAAGATACAGTTAACTTTAAAATTTTCTTTTTCATATTTTTATGATTTCTATCTACAAATATAGGAACTATTTATAAAAAGAAAAAGAAATAAAATTATTTTTTTTTGATAAAGGAGTTTTGTATGTGCATCTACAAAGCAACCACCGAAGCCGGATAAGATGTTAGGTTGCGTGTAAGTGACCGTTACAAGGGTTTGTTTCATGAATGTTTCAATTTTGTCTATAATGGCTTCCATTGGCTTGCTCAAGCCTGTAGCTTCAGCAGATACCAATACTAAATCTCCTTCTTTTATGTTTTTGTTCATGGACAAGTCTTGTCATTACTATATTCCCATGATATCTTGAAGGCACAAAGGTAACTCCGCACGCCGCATTTGTAAAGGGACGTTTCACTCTCCGGATAAAAAATCTCCTGTGCTTGCTTTGTTCGTGCGGTATTTTTTATCCTTCGCCCTTGACAAATACTCTGTGCTTCGCTGGCAGGTGTTTAGGAAAAAAGAAAAAAATGTTGTTCTTTAGTGGGTGTCCGTTTTGTCATTTTGTTACCGGGATTTGTCCGCATGGTGGGAGAACCGCACCGATCAGCTGGATATGCAATATCATTTTGTAATAATTGGCAGGTTGTTTTTGCAGTTAATGTTCTGATATCGCTTTCCTTTTGCTCTTAGCCTGTATAAGTGTATATTTATCGATTTATTAATGAAAAGAAATGTTCGTTTGTTTTATGATTTCATATGGGAAGGGAGATATACAAGTATCCTCCCTTCCCATATAATTTAGTAATTTTTTTCTTCTGCTTGTGCTGTTCTAATAGCTGTTCTTCTGCCTGAACTTGTTGTTAAAGTAAAAACAGAATTATCTTTTGTGTAATATCCTTTACAGAATATAGGAAGTCCAAAATTAACTTCTGAATAATTGATCTTGAAAGCATTTTTTATATCATCTAAAGAATTGAAGAATTGATTGGCTTCTCCTTGTGTATCGTCAGAAATAAGATATAGTGTGATTGTTGATTTGTTTTTGTAGGGTGTAACCGGTAATGCTGAGGAAATCTGGTCTGTATTTAGCAGTGACACGCGCACATTCTTTAAACCTGATTATGCAAGGATGTTCAATGCCACTTATATTGGCGGAA
>USJA01000137.1 GCA_900554875.1 uncultured Clostridium sp.
TGTATTCTGTAATATTGAAATATGTGAATGTGGATTTGTATTTTACTCCTGGTATATTGTAATTGACCCATCTGAGTAGTCATCTACAATATACATTCCTTTCTATCAATCTTATTTATTCGCGATTGATTACGTTTTGTGTATTCTGTAATATTGAAATATGTGAATGTGGATTTGTATTTTACTCCTTGTGGCTCGACTACTTTGAGGAGTTTCTTACCACACCTTATTCCTAAACAATGATTAGTTAGATGAGTCTTTGAATTCCTATTTTGAACCAGGTTTTGTGGTTTAAGTGTTGTGGACACCATTTCACATAATTTACTTTGAAAGGATTTTTTACATATGAAATTAATTGGCATCGACATTGGAAAAAACAAACATTTCTTTTGTGTCATGGATCAACAAACTGGTGAGATCATCTCTCAGCCTGTTTCTTTTTCTAATGACAAAGAAGGTTTTGATTTTCTAGTACAAAAAATCAAATCTTATCCAAAAGATTCTATTCTTATTGGTATGGAAGATACGGGACATTATCATTTTGCTTTGTTGAAATACCTTCTAGACTTACAATATACTGTTGCTTTAATTAATCCTAAAACAACTGATTTCAATCGTAAGATGCAAGGTGGTATTACTAAAAATGATAAGCTCGATACAATCAATATCTGTGATGTTCTTGATACTCCTGAGCGTAAAAAACAATATCGTATCACTAAAGTCAACAGCTTTGATCTTTATGAACAAAAACAGCTGACAAGACATCATCATAATTTGAAAGAAGAGGAAAATGTCTATAAGAATCGTCTTCAAAAATGTATCGATATCGTGTTTCCTGAATTCAATAAACTGTTCAATTCTAAATATGGCATTGTTTATATGAATATTCTTAAAATGTTTGGGAGTGCTGAAAATATCGCCAATACAGATATCAGAACCATCCGTAAATGTTTTGAAATCGAAGGCAGAGGCAATCGTATTTCTTTAACACCTGAAAGACTTAAAGAATGTGCCAGATCTTCTATTGGGATTTCTTCATCAGCGGAAGTTATTCAAATAAAACATTTAACCGCTCAAATAGAACTGATTGAAGAACAGCTAACTGAAATAGATAAAAAAATAGAAGAGTTCTCCATCCAAAATAACTCTCCTATCCTATCCATACCAGGAATATCTCACTTCTCTGGTACTTCTATTCTAGCGGAATTAGGAGATATAAGCAACTATTCTAAGCCTTCTCAAATCATTAAATTTGCAGGAGTTGCTCCTTTACACCATGAATCAAGTCAGTTCAATGCACAACATACATCTATTACCAAGAAAGGATCCAAATATTTAAGGAAGACCCTATATCAGATAATACTTCCTGTAATAAGACACAATCCTGTGTTCAATAAGTATTATCAGTTAAAGATTTCTCAAGGCAAAGGTCATCGTTGTGCTCAAGGACACTGTGTAAGAAAGCTGCTTAGAATCATCTATCATCTTTTAAAAACAAATCAACAGTTTGATCCTCAACTGTTAAGATAGCACTTGAAAATTTTAAAAATGGCCTTTCGAGGTCTTTTTCAGCATGTCCAAAATTACAAATCACTATTCACTTTTCAATGTTCTCTTTCATTTTCAACTGAAAATTCAAATTTTTAAATATTTTCGCTTTTTTTAAGAATTTTGTTGCTTTTTAAGATAAGTATTTGAAAATATTCCGTAGTGATACTCATAATAGGCTTCTTTTAATGATATTGGCATTGGTGTGTTTAACACCAATGCATTTTTAATAAATTCACTATCTTTTACTTCTTCGAATAGCTTCTTTGCTTGTTCATCTCTTTTATATTTGTATTTTATTTGTTTTCTTAAAATATTAAAATCTAAATATTCTTGCGCATACCTTGTTGAAAAGCCATGTGTCCTTTGAATAATATTTTCTACTTCACTCATTAATTCATTAACAGATGCTAGACTATTTCCATCTTCTGTTAAATAATGCTTTTGTGTTGGTGATGTTTTAATATAACTGTTTTCCGCTTTTAATTCATTTGAAAATTGTTTAAAGCATGACTTTGAATCACTGATTAATTTCTTTACATTATCTAGTCTATTGATTACAGACATGTATTTTTCAAATGACTCTGATCCCAAACCAACAATATTCATCATTATGTTATCTTGACTATCTATTGCACATGCGACACATACCTTATGATGTGATATTCCTCTATATGCTGATTGTTTCCCTCTCTTTTTTGAATATCTAGGCATATTTTCTGGTTTGGTTCCTTTAAGGTTAATACTTAAATATTGAGAATCGATTTCTATTTCATCACTTAATTTTTGTTCTTGAATGATTTGTGATGCTGTTTTATAAAGTTTATGTCTCATATAAAAACATGTTGTGATTGATGTATTCATAAAATAAGCTTCATCTTTTAGTGTTAAACCACTTATTTCGTAATCGATAAATTTAAGCCATTGATCTTTTGTAAAATGAGAACAGAAAAACAATGTTTTAGTGTTTTCACTAAAAGATCTATGACATTCATTACAAAAATAACGTTGTTTTTCATAGACATCTTTGCCATTTTTCTTGATGGAAGATGAACCACATATAGGACAAATTATTTTAGATCCAGATTTATCATTGCTTGAACAAGAATTTTTAATATGATCTAGAAGATTATCAATATAGTCTTGATCTTTATTTTTCAAATATTGAACAACTTGTTTTTCGGTAATCATTATAAACACCAACCTTTATTGATATTTTAATCATTATCTGAATTATATTCTTTTTGAGCACTCGATTAGACTTCAATATATTGGTGTTTATTCAATTAGCAACATTTTTCTTAAAAAGAGCGATTTTTTTTAAGAAATATGGGTTAAAATAAAAAGGAAGGTAAAAATCATGGAACTTAGAATACTTCAGTATTTTTTAATGGTTGCGCGTGAGAAAAATATTACGCGTGCAGCTAAGCAACTACATATGACACAACCTACATTATCAAGACAATTAATGCAGTTGGAAGATGAATTAGGGAAGCCTTTATTTATTCGAGGAAAAAGAAAAATAGAACTCACAGATGAGGGTGCTTTACTTAGAAGAAGAGCAGAAGAAATTTTATCACTTGTTAATAAAACAGAACAAGAGATTACTCAAAGTGAAGAAGAAATGGTTGGTCAAAT
>USJA01000138.1 GCA_900554875.1 uncultured Clostridium sp.
ATTTGTAATAATATATTTCGTAATACTTACTTAAATTTTAGTTATAATAAAATTTATCAAGTCTTTTATTATAAAATAACTTGAAAAAAGTAATAATAAAATATATAATTGTATGTATAAAACTATGTGAAATAGCACATCAAATTAAAAGGTGATAGAGGATGATAAATGAAATAAAAAAGGTAAATAAAAAAAGAGGTATGTCATTAGTTGCTTTATTAATTACAATAATTGTAATGATTATTTTGTTAAGTATAATTATTGTAAGTGTAGATAATATATCAAAGAATTCAAAGCTTTCAGCTTTTGCAACAGATTTGTCAACAGTGGAGGATTTAACTACAGCATATTATATGCAAAATAATTCTTTCCCAGTAAAATCTAACACTAACGAAAACTCAAAAGAAGGTATGTTGACACAATCAGATCTGTTAAAACTAGTTGGAGATGAAAATAAAGAAAAATTTATCGCAGAACTTGAACTAAATGGGGATTATAACAATGAAAATGATGAATTGGGAGAATACTATCCAATAGATTTAAAAAAACTTGATGTAGATTCTACAAGTAGAGGAAGTGAGGCAGAAGGAGACACAAAAGATATATATGTAGTGTCTTATCCATCAATGAATGTATATTATGTAAAAGGATTAAAAATAAAACATGAAATATATTTTTCACTTTCATCAAAATTAACCAACAAAGTAAAAATAGATAAAAATATGTCATATCAAGGAGATGGATCTACATCAGTTCAGACAATTGATGGGCTAACTGTGAAAAAATCAGTTAAAGGATGGACAAATAATATTAATATATTCGTTCAAGCTAATTTGAAATCTTCAGAGGAATTATATTTGGAGGCTACAAATGTTAAAAAGAAAAAGCTTACAACTACTGATGGAAATAATGAATTTAGTTTTAATGATTTAAGTGAATTAAACGGATTTACTTCAGATGAAAGTAATGCATTTAAAAATTCTGAACAAAAGAATAAGAAGATAACATTTATAAAACAAAAAGAAGGAGAATTATTAGGAAAAATAGAAGTTGATATGTCAAATTATGAAACAGATTTACCAGTCTATTCTATAAATTCAGATGAATTTATGTATGAGGAAGAATTTAATTTAATTCCTATAAATGTATCTGATCAAACTTCAGGTATAAAAGAAGTAAGATATGAATATTTAACGCAATATAACTCAAATGGTCAACTAGGGGCTTATTACGATAATGTAACTCAATATGATGTGGATTATCTAAAGGCAAAAGGAAAAAAAGCAATTGCTGACAAGGATGGAAATATTGTACTTAAAGTTGATAAAAATATACAGGGAATACAATTTATTATTATAGATAAAGCAGGAAATATTTTGTATAATAATGAAGATGGTAAAATTTTAACAATTGGTCTTTACAATGGACAAGATGATATGTATATTGGGTTAGAATTAAATCAAAATACTGAAAAATTACTTTCGTACAATTTAACATTTGTAAATAAAAATGGAGTTTCAAGTGTACAAGCAAGTACAAGTGATAATGGAATTGATTATTTAAATGAAGTAAATGTAAATGTTAATTCAACTTCATCAGATTCACCTAAGACTTTAAATATAAAGCATGAAAATATAGGCAAAGTTAAGTATATTAAAGTTATTTCAACAGATAATTCTGTATCGAAACATAAATTAACTAGAGTTTTTAAGATTCAAGATAGGGATGTACTTGATATAGGAAAAATAACTGAAAATTCAAGTACATTTAATCTAAAATCAACTGGTACATATTATAATCCAATTATTCCAAAGGGCTTTGCACCAGTAAATGAAGGTGAAGCTATATGGGGAAGTGCAGATGGATGGAATAACGGTTTGGTTGTTAAAGACAAAGATGGAAATGAATTTGTCTGGATTCCAGTTGAAAGTAGCAGTGATGAAGAATTTAAAAATAAATTTGTAACATATAAGTGGACATTGGATGATACAGAGTTTGAAAAGTATAATGAAGTAGAGGATGAGGAATTTAACTTAACAAAGGAAAGTATAAAGAAAAATGGTGGCTTTTATATTGCAAGATATGAGGCTGGTATTTCTGAGAATACAGATGATAAAAAACAGGATGGTAGTGTCTTGCCAATATCTAAACCTGAAAAGACGGTATGGAATATAGCAGATATAAATGTTGCAAAAAAACTTGCAAGAGGAATGTATGTAAATACAAATAAAATTTCAGAATACGGATTACCTTCAAATTTAACTAATGAGACAGGTGTTGTATCTACACTTGTATATGCAGAACAATGGGATACTACTCTTAAATTTATTGAAAAGAATTATCCTGAATATATTCAAAAATCAAGTGAGTACGGAAATATTGGTACAGATACATTTAGTGGATCAGGTTCAAATAATAATTATAGTGTAAAAAATATTTATGATATGGTTGGAAATTATAGTGAGTATACCATGGAAACATATTCTGACGGTGATTTACCTGTTTTAAGAGGCGGATCAGCATATACGTCTAAAAGTAATTCTGAAGTAACAATACGTGAAGTAATTAATAATAACCTTTTTAAAACATATGGATTTAGAGTAGCCTTGTACATTAATAATTAAAAATAATAGGAGAAATTTATGTGGACAGAAAAACAAAAAGAAGCAATTGATAAAAGAAATAGTAATATATTAGTTTCAGCATCTGCTGGAAGTGGAAAAACAGCTGTTTTAGTTGAAAGAGTGATTAATCGTGTTATTGATGAAAATGTTGATATTAGTAAGTTATTAATTGTTACATTTACAAATGCTTCTGCAAGTGAACTAAAAGAAAGACTTTTAAAAAGAATATATGAGGCATTAGATAAGGATAAGTCTAATGCTTTTTTAAAGAGACAAGTACAAAATATAAATATAGCAAATATTGAAACAATTCATTCATTTTGTTTAAAGTTAATACGTTCAAATTTTAATGTTTTAGGAATTGATCCAAATGTTAAGATTGCGGACGAATCATATTCCAATATTCTTAAAATAAAAGCTATAAACAGTGTACTTGAAAAAATATATATTGGTGCTAATGAGGATAATCTAAAAAAGGAAAAATTATATAGATTTCTTGAACTTTTTTCTTCTAAAGATGATAAATTAGTAGAATATGTTTTTAAAATATATTCAT
>USJA01000139.1 GCA_900554875.1 uncultured Clostridium sp.
TATAGATAATTTAAATGTAGATATTTATAAAAATGATTTTACAATAATAATGGGTGCATCTGGTGCTGGAAAATCAACATTATTATATAGTTTGTCTGGAATGGATAAACCAACAAGTGGAAGTATAGTTTTTAATAATAAAAATATTACTAATATGAATGCGGATGAATTGGCAATATTTAGAAGAAAAAATTGCGGTTTTGTTTTTCAACAAATTTATATGCTAGATAAAATGAGTTTACTTGATAATGTTTTAACAGCCGGGCTTTTAGTAAACAGTGATAAAAAAACGGTAGTATCTCGTGCAAAGAAATTGTTTCAAAAGGTTAATATAAAGGAGACCACATATAAGAAGACAGCAAGTCAAGTATCTGGGGGAGAATGTCAAAGAGCTGGAATTGTAAGAGCTGTTATAAATAATCCTTCAGTCTTATTTGCTGATGAGCCAACAGGTGCATTAAACTCAGATAATGGTGAAAAGGTATTAGATATATTGACAGAACTTAATAATGATGGTGAAAGTATCATAATGGTTACTCATGATAAAAAAAGTGCTTTGAGAGGTAATAGAATAATTTATATAAAAGATGGAAAAATTTTCGGAGAATTATCCCTTGGAAAGTATGAAAAAAATAATAAGGAAAGAGACGAAAAACTAGATAAATTTTTAAAAGAAATGGGGTGGTAATAATGGAACATATAATTTCACTAGCAAAAAATTCTTTTAAGAAAAATAAAAAAACTCTTTTTTCTTTTTGTGTTATATTGTTTATTGCAAGTATGCTTTTTGGAAGTGCCTTAACCATAGGGCTAAATTTTAGTAAAAATTATGATGAAAAATTTAACCAATTAAACACTGCAAATGTATTTTTCATAATTCCTAGATCAGAATGTAATGACCAACTTTTAAAGGAAATAAATAATATTAATGGAATTGAAGAAATTGATTCAAGAAAGGGAATACTTTTAACGGTACCTGTAAAAACTAAAAATTCTGTGCAAGATCAAAATTTGATATTTTATGATATAGGAGATAACTCAAATATAAGTAAATATGAGGTTATGCAAGAAAGTGATACAAAGGAAAGTAGTTACATATTATTATCAAATTATACATATGTAAATTCTGCATTAAATATAAATGATAATTTTGATTTTACTATAAACAATCGTGAGTATTCATATCCCGTAAAAGGAATAATAGAGGAAATGCAGTATGGAAATTATTCTAGCCAAATTCTATCTCAATTTTTATCAAACGATGCTTATGATAATATGCTAACTTCAAATGAAGAAAATGAAGTAATTAGTTTGAATATAAAGAGTAATAATTCTTATGAAACATATAATGATGTTTCAAAATTATTAAATAAAAATAATGTAACTATTTGTAATCGTAATTATGATCAACAATCAAAAAATAGTAGACTTGCTATAGTAAACGTTTTAGTTTTGATTTTATCATTATTTTCCTTTGTAATATTGTTTGTAAGTTTACTTGTAAGTAAATTTAAAATAGAACAATCAATAGAAGAGGAAATGACTGACATGGGGGTACTTAAAGCTTTAGGATACACAAGCAAAGAAATAATGATATCCAATGCTTTGCCTTATATATTAAGTGGATTTGTTTTTTGTTTGTTTGGAATTGCCTTTTCATATACTATTGTACCAATGTTAAAAAATGTTGTAGAAATGCAAACAGGATTTAATTGGAGTATAAAATTCGATTTATTAACAAGTGCAATAGTTTTGATTATTGATATGACCTTAATTACAATTTTTACTTATCTGGCAGTAAAAAAAATTAAAAAATTAAATCCAATTGATGCAATTAGGGACATTTCTAAAGATAAGGGCTCTAGAAATCATTTTGAAATTGAAAAAACAAAGGTGGGGATTCAACTTAATTTGGCGTTAAAAAATTATTCTAATTGTAAAAAGCAAAATAGACTATTAGGAGTTGTACTTTTTTTTATTACATTTGTAGCTAGTTTTGTTGGAATTCTTTTTTATAATGTTAATCTAAACCCAGCTAATTTTATTGATACACTAGTTGAGGAACATCCAAATGTAGCAATGACTGTATGTAAAGATATAAAGGAAAGTATAAGTCAAATTAATGATGTAAAAAATGTTATTTATTATGATGAGAATTGTAGTATAACATATAATGATAATCTCTACAAAGTATTTGTTGCAGATAGTTTTAATGAAGTATCAAATGATATATGTTATGACGGAAAAAATCCAAGTAATGAAGATGAGATTGCTGTTGGAAGTAAAATTCAAGAAATGTATGGAATTAAATTAAATGATGAAATTGAAATCTTTAAAAATGGTATGAGTAAAAAATATAAAGTAGTAGGTTTTATTCAATCTGTAAATAATTTTGGAGAAGTATTTGAACTCACTTTAGATGGATTTAAAAAAATAGATAGTAACTACATTCCAATTACTTTATATGTATATTTAGAAAATGGTAAAAATGCAGATGATTTTATAAATGATATAAAAAACATATACAAAGATGATATTCAAGCAACAGTTAATTATGATAAATCTATGATTTCTGCAATGGAAATGTATGTCTCTTTGGTAAGTATTGTATCATTTTGTATTATTATTATAACAATTTTACTAATATATTTAATTTTATATATAATCATATCTGGTATAATAACAAAAAGAAAAAGGGAACTTGGAATCTTGAAATCTATGGGATATAGAAATAAGGAACTGATTTTTGAACTTATTGGCGGATTTATGCCAAGTGTTATATTTTCAACAACTTGTGGATTTATACTAAGTAAAATACTTATGAATGATATATATAAGAATTTATTTAAAACTGTTGGGGCGTATAAAATAAGTTTTAGCTATCCTATTTTGGTATTTTTAATTATAGCTATATTTATTATACTTAGTACAATTATGTTATCATACTTTTTATCAAAAAAAATTAAAAAAATATCTGTATATTCGTTAATAAAGGAATAAATATATATTAATATACTAATATAATAAAAATTATTTATGAGATAATATTAGTGTAATTGGTTATAAAATTCTGCTATATTGATGGCAGAATTTTATATTAAGTAAATGTAAAATATATTTGATAAACTATAAAAAATATAGTACAATTATATAAGA
>USJA01000140.1 GCA_900554875.1 uncultured Clostridium sp.
GCTATTTTTTATTTATTATTTATTATTTTTAGCCCTTATTCTCATAGTAGGATCTAATATTTTCTTTCTTAAACGAATGTTTTCTGGTGTTACTTCAACTAATTCATCATCAGATATAAACTCAATTGATTGCTCAAGTGACATTGTAACTGGTGGTACAAGTTTTAATGCATCATCACTTCCTGAAGCACGTGTATTTGTTAAATGTTTTTCTTTACATACATTAACTGTTAAATCATCACTTCTAGAATTTTCGCCAACTATCATACCTTGATATACTTCTGTACCAGGTCCAATAAATAGTGTTGATCTTTCTTGTGCTTGGAAAAGTCCATATCCAGTTGCTTTACCAGCCTCAAAAGCAATAACGGCTCCTCTTTGTCTTGTTTCAATTTCACCTTTATCTGGTTCATATCCAGCAAATATATGATTTATCATACCGTTACCTTTTGTATCAGTCATAAACTCATTTCTAAATCCAATAAGTCCACGAGCAGGTACTTTAAATTCAAGTCTTGTATATCCTGCATTAGATGTAGATGGAGTCATGTTTGTCATTTCACCTTTTCTGTATCCCATTTTTTGCATTACAGTACCAACAAATTCCTCTGGAACATCAATAGTTGCCATTTCCATTGGTTCACATTTTACGCCATCAATAACTTTATATATAACCTTTGGACGAGATACAAGAAGCTCATAACCTTCTCTTCTCATATTTTCTATTAAAATAGATAAATGAAGTTCTCCTCTACCTGATACATTAAAGCTATCTGAAGTTTCTGTTTCTTCAACTTTTAACGAAACGTTTGTTTCTAATTCTTTAAATAATCTATCTCTTAAATGTCTTGAAGTAATAAACTTACCTTCTTTTCCTGCTAAAGGTCCGTTATTTACACTAAATGTCATAGAAACAGTAGGTTCATCAATATCTACAAATGGAACAGCTACAGGATTTTCAGGATCTGCAATTGTCTCACCTATATTAATTCCTACAACACCATTTACAGCAACTATATCTCCGCAATGTGCAACTTCAGTTTCTACTCTCTTAAGTCCAGAATATGTATATAATTTACCAATTCTTAACTTTTGAATTGTTCCATCTTTTTTACATATTGCAACTTCTTGTCCATTTTTTATGCAACCTTTTGTTATTCTACCAATACCAACTCTTCCTGTATATTCATCAGAGTCAATATTTGCAACTAATAATTGTAAAGGTTCACTATCTTCACCAGCAGGTTCTGGAATAGTATTTACAATTGTTTCAAATAAAGGTTTCATATTATCACTTTTATCATTTAAGTCAGTCATTGCATATCCATTTTTTGCAGAAGCATATACCACTTTAAAATCAAGTTGTTCATCTGATGCATTAAGGTCCATGAAAAGTTCTAAAACTTCATCTACAACTTCTGTTGGTCTTGCACCTGGTCTATCCACTTTATTTACAACAACAATTGGTACAAGATCAAGTGCTAAAGCTTTACTTAAAACAAATCTTGTTTGTGGCATTGGGCCATCAAAAGCGTCTACTACTAGTATAACACCATCAACCATTTTAAGTACACGTTCAACTTCTCCACCAAAATCAGCATGTCCTGGAGTATCAACAATATTTATTTTTATATCATTATACTTTACAGCTGTATTTTTTGATAGAATTGTTATTCCTCTTTCTTTTTCTATATCATTTGAGTCCATAACTCTTTCTGCTACTTGTTCATTTTCTCTAAAAGTACCACTTTGTTTTAATAGAGCATCAACAAGTGTAGTTTTACCATGATCAACATGGGCAACAATTGCAACATTTCTCAAGTTTTTCATATTTCTTCTTCCCTTCCATTTATATATATAACATCTATACAAAATATAACGTTATCCCAAAAAATATAACCTAAAAATTAGGTTATACATATATCTTAAATATTTTACATCATATACAATATTTTGTCAATATTTTTAGAAAAAATTATGTAAATAATCTTTCTCTATTTGTTGGGATTTAAATCATAAATTGTGTCAAGTAAATTTTGTGACTGAGTTTTTACATATTCTTTATCTTTAATTCTTGACTTGTCTATTGTTATAGCCTCACCAAAAGTAACTGTCATTTTAGAAAATTTCTTAGGGTTTTTAGTTACATATACAGGTAGTATTGGAACACCGGCTTCAGCCGCTATAAATACAGGTCCTGCTTTAGCTGTTCCTCTTGGCTCATCTATATTCATTCTTTCTCCCTCAATATATATTAGTAATTTTCTTTTATCGACTTTTCTAAATAACTTAATTGCATGTAAAAGACTTTTTGCATCATGACTACCTCTACGAATTGGAAAAACATCGAAGTATCTAAAAAGTGCCCCTAAAACTTTATTTTCAAAAAGTTCTGCCTTAGCCATAATACATAAATCATTTGTTTTAGCGTATATAAAACATGGGTCAAATTTATCGGAATGATTTGGACATATAAGGCATTTATCATACTTTTTTAGTTCCTCTAAATTATAATATTTTACTCTATATATAAAATGTGTAAATATTAAATTAACAAAAAATCTCACTATTCTTTTTATAACTTTTTTAACCATAATTATATTAAGCCTATCCTTTCTCTTAGAATATCAAGTATTGAATTTGTAGTTTCTTCAACTGTACAATTAGATGTATCAATTAATATAGCTCCCTCGGCCTTTTTTAAAGGAGAATCTATTCTTGTACTATCTTGTGTATCTCTTTTTATTAAATCATTTTTTACATTTTCAAGTTTTACACTACTATCTTTTTTCTTTAAATCGTTATATCTTCTTGATGAACGTACATCAATATTTGATGTAAAAAATAGTTTAACATCTGCATTTGGAAATATAACAGTTGCTGCATCTCTTCCTTCAATTACAACACTTTGAGTTCCTGCAAGTGCTCTTTGCTTTTGTACAAGGTGCTCTCTTACTTTACTATTTTTTGATACATTAGAAGCCGCCATTGAAACTTCTTCTGTACGTATTTTATCTGTCACATCTTCTCCATTTAAATATACTTCATTTTCTCCATCACTATTTATTTTTAAATCTACATTTATTTTTTCTAAGTTATTTTCAATGT
>USJA01000141.1 GCA_900554875.1 uncultured Clostridium sp.
TATTTAAATATCATAGAAAGTTTATTCTAGTTTACACAAACCATCCGATATACTCCAATATTGCTTTTTGAACCTGGTACGGGAGAAGTTCTTGATATACCAGTAGATTTTTATAATTTTCATGATGTTGAAATAGCAGAATATCATCAAGATTCTTTAGCATCGAATTTTTTTGAAGAATGGTACGAATCTTCAAAAAATCACGCATTATTACATAATGAATGTGTTGGATATAAGGTGCCATTATTTTTAAATGGTAATGATGATATTAATAATTTGGAAATATCAGATATGGAAGTGTACTGGGAATTAATGGGGTAATTACTTTAAAAAGGTTGAAAAAGGAGGACATAAAATGGAGGACAAAAAATTAAATATAGAAAAAACTGATTCAATTGATTTAATAGCTTATGAAAAGAATACTGGCAAGTTGATAATATTACTAACTGATGGTATGGATTGGCTAGATGAAAAAAAGCATTTATTATTATTACAAGAAAAATTGAATTCATATATTTTGTATATCGATACAAAACAATATCAGGAATATCTTAGTAGACTTGGAGAAGATGTCTCTAATTTAAAAACTATTGAAATAAAGATTTCATTTCTTTTCAAAGAACCAGATGTATGCATCCAATTAATCGATAGGGCAAAAAATATTTTAAACAATATTTGGGATAATGTTATTGTGATATGCGAACATGGTTCAAAAGATAATGCTTATTAATAAATTTATTGTGGGAAGAGTGTGAAGAGGAATAGTTTATGAATAACTGTATTAGCAAGTTTATTGAACAATTTAAACCTGGAGAAAATTTACAAAAACCAGACAAAGAAATCCTAAATTTTGGTAAACAAATGCTACCACAGGAAATAATCGAATTATGGGAAGAGTACGGATTTGGGGAATATGGAGATGGCTTAATCAAAGTAGTTGATCCTAGAGAATATATGAATAGCTTATATACTTGGTTAGGTCAGAAAGACTTTAATAAAATACCAATAATAGTAACTGCATTTGGAGATATATTCTATTACAGAAAATTAAAAGATAATGAAAATGATGTGTCTTTATTAAATATACATTATAGAAAAATCGAAGTATGCACTTATTCTTATCAAGAATTTTTTGAAAGATATATTATTGGTGAAGGCGTTATAAAAAATGTATTAAGAGTGAATTTATATAAACAAGCTGTAAATGAATTAGGAAAACTTGATTATAAAGATATATTTTTCTTTACTCCAGCATTAGTTTTAGGTGGAGGAGAAGATGTAAAATATATAAATAAAGGAAATGGAGCCGCACATCATCAGGTTTTATTAGAGATAGGTAATAAATAGAAGGAAAAAATTATTAACGTAATAGTAGGTGGAATTATAGAGAAAAATGTAAAATATTTATTAGTACAATAAGTTAAGAAAAAATGCTATAAAAATGTAATTTTCCAGCATGATTTTTAGATTTTAATGAAAGTTTAGAACAAGGGGCAATTAGAGAAATTAAAGAAGAAACAGGATGTGATGTAGAACTAAATGGAGTTTGCTATATTGCTAATAGAATACTAGAAGATGATTTACTCGATTTTTATTATAAAGATCCCAATGGAAATGAACACAGATATGGCAAGTCAGATGAGTATTTGCATAGAAATATAATGGAATTATTGAATGATTATAATAGTTGTAAATTTGAAATAAAAGAAAGAGGATTAATTAGAAAAAAATATAAATTAGTTATTAAAAGAGAGGAAAAATAATAAATGGATGAAGAAATTTTAAAATATAAAGATGATTCTTATGTCGTTAGAGATACTTTTAAAAGCAAAGAATATTTTCTAGAACAACTTGAAAAAATTAATGGATTTATAAACAAATATAAAACATATTTTGAAAATGGAGCAGTTAAGGATATGCATGTTTACTATATTAGTATAGCAAGTAAGTTATTAGAAAAAATTAAAGTTCTACAAACATTAAGGGAAGATCCAGAAAATATAAAATGTCTAGTCGAAGAATATTGTGATGCTGTTGAAAAAAAATCAGCAGATCTTACATACAATGAAGTTAAAAACACTTTATCTTTAGCGTATTTATATAATTTGAATATAGAAAATGTAGAGTTTGTAAAAAAGAATATGTTAAAAGATACATGTATAGACGCACCTTTAGATATGTTAATAAATGGTATATTTACGAGTAATCCAGTAACTTCTAAAAATTTTTGCTTTAAACTTACATTGAGTGGAAGTTTAGAAAAGACAGATGACGAATTTATGAATGTAGTTAATGCTGAAAATCAAGACGAAAAAAATACGGCATTTATAGAATATCTAAAAACAACTAAAGAAAGTTTTTATAAAAGACAACTAAAAGAGTATGAAAGAATAGGTGAAGATAGATATACCTATACAGGTTCATATGATTTTATGCTTACTGCTTTAGCAAAAATGTTGAATATTGATAAGAGTTTATTGGAGGATTCAAAATTTATTGCTATTGATTTAATTTAGAATGGGAAAATGACTTAATAAAATCAATGACAAGATATAAACTTAATTCTAAAATAGGAGAGGGAGAAAAAATATTTAAGAATTACATTAAAATTAATAACGAAAATTTATCAGCTAAAGAAGTAGCGATAATAATAAATGAATGATTTAAATTATAAGAAGTGAAAAAGTAATGAAAACAACATTATTTTTAGATTATGCTAGCAGAAGAGTATCAAATAATGACAATGAATTATTTGATAAATGTTTGTTTTTATAACAACTACACAAATGAAAGATAAAAGAATTAAAAATAAAATTGCAGATGAAGAATTAAGTAGAAGACTTTTGATTCATGAATATGGACATACAATTCAGTCGCTTATTTTTGGTCCATTTTATTTAGTTGTAATGGGAATACCATCAACCTTAGGGGGATTTTTACTATATTTTCAAAATAAAAGAAATAATGGAGTGTCTTATTTTAGCTTTTTTACAGAAAAGTTTGCTAATTATTTATGGGAAAAAATTACAAAAGAAAAATCAATGGAAAATGCTATTATATAATTTACAATAAGTAAGGCTGATAATGAGTTGAAATTAT
>USJA01000142.1 GCA_900554875.1 uncultured Clostridium sp.
ATTTTTAGGGCTAATGTTTAAAAATTTTTGGGACATTTTCAAAAATCATTGACATACAAAATATACTTAATTTGTTTTTATTATTTGATAAGAATGGTATAGATATACAACTAAAATCCAAGTTTATCATATGGAATTACAACTTCAAAATCTCCAAGATAATATGATGCTATACTATAGTTGGGAAAGAACAAAATAAGTCCCTCTTTCGAAAACACAAAGCTCTCAAAGTTATCTTTATTTGCAAGTGTACCATTTTTTAAAGTTTCTTCATTTTCTAAGAGTTCTGTCTTCTTACTCAAATTTTCATATGAGTATTTAGAAAATACATCTATGATATTTTTATTATTTTGTAATAATGTGTCAATTGTTACAAACTCCTTACTTTTTTTATTATAGTTTACAGTCCTAATACTACTGTCAGGATGAGCTCCACCAAAGTCACAGGAATATGTAATTAAAAACGAAATATAATCATTATATTCGTAGTTATTAAAATTAATTGTTAATGCAAACTTTTTACCATTTCCAAGTAATTCTAACGATTCTGCCTCCTTTACAAATTTATCAATTATTGTACTATACTGGCTATCAATTTTTTTATCCAAATTCTCAACACCAGTAACAGGCATATATGCCTTTACTACATACTTTTCCTCTTCTTTATTAATTTCAGATACCTTGCAGCTATCATTTGACATGACATCTTTTACATTTACAAAAGTATCACTTGGATTTTGTGCAATAAAATATGTAACAATAATTAAAACAAAGCATAAAAAAAGTGCCAGGATGTAATTTTTTTTCATTTAAATCACCTATTACATCATATGCACCTTATTTATATTATATAATTACTGTTTTAACTTGTATGGACTATTTAGATATTCTATTAAATGTTTTGATTTTACCTTACCATCTATGTATGATATTATTTCCACATTTGGACACATATCTAACATATATTGTAAACATACTCCACAAGGGGATATACTATTCTCTAGTGTTTTACCTCCTTTTTTTCCACCAACTATTGCAATTTTTAGAAATTCCCTTTCTCCGTGTGACATTGCATTTTGTATTGCAACTCTTTCTGCACAATTACTAAGTGATGGTATAGTTTTTTCCTCAATATTTGCACCAATATACACAGTACCAGACTTTGCAAGCAAAGCTACACCCACACCAAAAGATGAAATATCTGTAAATGAATTTTTCCATGCTAACTTTGCAATATTGATTAATTCCTCATTTGACATATTATACCTCCTTTCCTATAACTAAGATTATAAATTAAATTCTATTGTTCAATATATTATGCAATATATTTGATAACTCTGGTTTCATAAGTGTTATTTGATAAATTATAAGGACAACAAGAACACCAATTATTGCACTAATAATCATATATATCGGTCTTGTTTTTGTATTCTCAACTCTAATTTGTGCAATTATTATACTAAGTATAAGTGCAACTCCACCAACTAATATACTTTTTGTTATTATATATACATAAGTTGTAAGTCCAAAAGCAAGCGCAACTCTTGCACTAGGATAAGCTTGAGAGTAATTTGCCCCCTTACCAAGAATACCTTTTAATATAACAGCAAGAATTACAACAGCAAAAATGATTGTAAAGAGTATATACAAATTTGAACTAAATATTGTTGAAATAACAGAAGTAGTAGCCATAGTAAGCTTATCTGCAAACAAGAAAAATGCAACGATAACAGCAACTATAGAGGCAATCAAAACTCCACCCGCAGCAATATCTTTTGCCGCTTTTGCCCTATCATCATATTTGTCAGTTATAAGGTCAACAATATATTCTACTGTAGAATTTATCATTTCAGCAAATATAACAAAACCAATTGTAAGACACAGACATGCAAATTCTGTCTTAGAAAAGTCAAAAAATAAGCTACATAATAAAACAAATAGACCTATAATATAATCAATTCTTAAATTTCTTTCAGTTTTAAAAGCTCTAATTACACCATCTAAAGCATGTCTCATTGCTGTAAAAAAAGTTTTATTTTTAGTATGCTTTAATTCGTCAAGTCTTTTTTGCTTTGCCTCTTCTTTAGTAAGCCTCGGCTTTTTAGTAATATTTTCCTCTTTTTTATTCATATCACTTTTTTCCATTTATTTTTCCACTCCTAATTCAGTTAAAATCTTTTCTTCTAAAGCTCTCATTTCTCTTCTTTCATCATCCTTAATATGATCGTATCCCACTAGATGACACATTCCATGAGTTATCATGTATAAAAGTTCTCGTAAAATTCCTGTTTCATACTCAACAGCTTGTACTTTTACAACATCAAGACAAATTATTATATCTCCCAATTCTACTTCCTTTATTTTCTTTTCAGATTCTTGTTCCTTCAAATTATTTAATTCATCTTTTGTAAATATAGGGAAAGACAACACATCTGTTGCTTTATCAATTTCCCTATATTCTTTATTTATTTTTTTTATTTCATCCTTTGTAGCACTGGTAATTGAAACAGCTATTTCATCAAAATATAACTTTTCATTTTTAGCAATGCTCTTTACTATTCTTTCAACATACTCTTCAATATTTATTTTTTTCTCTACATTTTCTACACAAAAATCGATAATTGTTTTATCTAAGTCAATATTAATTTTACACTCTTGATTCATTAGTTTCCCCTTTCAACAAATTCTCCTATTTGTTCATTAACAACATATTCCATTTTTATTTTTATACCATCCTGTATATCAGATATACTCTCGGTAGTATCAGTAACCGTAGGGTTTATACAATCGTTTAAAATTTCTAAGTTTAAATACTCTTCCATTTCTTTTTTTGCACTTTCTTCTATTTGCTCTTTTGTACGTATAATTTCAACTTCATTATATTCCTTACAAGTATACATATCAAAAGAAATTATATTGCCAAACAATTTAAAATTTTTACTTTTTTTAGTTATATCATATTTCTTAGATTTATTCAAATAATTTATCATATTTTCTTTAGAATTGATGGTAATTCCAAAAGTAGTTCTTTTTTTGTTAGTATATTCTTTATTATATGTTTTATACAT
>USJA01000143.1 GCA_900554875.1 uncultured Clostridium sp.
ATAGTAATATTCCGTTTCTAATTTTTAACAATTTAATTTTTAATTCATTTATATACATATACAACTCTTATCTAATCAATTATATAAAAATATTAATATATTATTTGACTAGTTCCTTTCTTTTATATAATTCATATATATAATATACTAAATAGGTAAAAATATCAATATTTCGGATTATATTCCTGTTATAATTTTTTAAATTTAAAATAGCGTTACATTTAACATTTAATCCAAAATTCTTTCCAAATTATAGTCAAAAAATTTAAGAAAAAAAGCAATATCTTAAAACTAAAATATTGCTCATATAATACTATATCATTTATATTAATTAATTGCCTTTCCATTTACATACAATTTATATCCATTAAAATCTATATTACTGTTACTTGCATCCGCATTTTCAAGAGATGTAATATAACTATCTTCGGTAAGTTTTAATTTTGAACTGCTATCTAATGTAATTTTTATTGATTTTGCACCATTATCACTATTTATAGTTCCTTCATAATATGAATTTTCCTTAATATTCATATTAAGTGTAGAAACAGAATCCACAGAAATATTACCAATTGCTTTTTGATTTGTAAGTGTAAGTGTTACATTTCCTCCATTTGAGCCAGTATTTCCCCACGAATCACTTTTAGCTCTTAAAAAATATCCTGTACTATCATTATTTATTATACTGTTATTTTCTAAATCAATCGAAGCAGTTGTATTTGTGATATAAAAAGTATCACCTTTATTAGTTGTTATATTACTATTTTTAGCAGTAAATTTAGCTGTTCCATTATCTGCATCACCACTCATTGATTGGTATAAAAATATATTTTTATAAGTTGTTGATTTACCATTTAATTCATTATTAGTATCAACTAAATTACAATTATCAATTATAACTGAATTTTTACCTTCAATTACAATTCCTTCTGAAGCTTTTGCACATAAGGTTGCATTTTTTACATTTATACTTGCTGTTGAATATATTGAAGGTGAGCCTTTTCCTGTAGTTGTATATGTTCCTCCATCTACTTCAACATTTCCACCTCCACGGTCAGTTCTTATAGCTGCACTTGAAGTTCCAGCCGTATTTATTTCTAGGTTTGAGGCTTTCATAGTTCCTCCACCAGTGGTCATTATTCCTCCTGAATTATCACTTGTTGTAGTTATTTTTGAATCACTAATATTTACTGTTGTTCCATCACTAGATGAATTATTTGTTGTAGCAGAACCACCATAACAAAATACACCATTGGCTCCCGTAGCGTCAGTATTTACTGTTATATTTTTTAATGTTAAATTTGCTCCACTCTTTGCAAGAATAGATGAATTAGTTCCATAAAAGCTAGTATTATCTCCTCCATCAGAGTCTCCAGTCTTATTTACTTTAATATTTGATATGGTTACATTTGCATTTCCATTTACAAGTATTGCATTTTGATCCTCTTTAGTAGATTCAAAAGTTCCTTCATTAATGTCTGCATCCTCTGTTATTTCCTTACTAGCTGAATATGAAATATTTTGACTTTGCATCTTTGTACTTTCATCCATTTTATCTGAAGTTGTTATAAAAAACTTATTAGTCAACATTACAGATAAATATGTTAGAGCTGCTGTTAATACCACTACTGATAAAGCATATATTACAACTTTATCACTATTACATAGAGTTTCTTTAAATGTTTTTTTATTAAATATAGACATTAATAAATACATAAGTGATAGTGATATTACCAAACATTCTATAGCAAAAGCTATATAATATGAATATGATAATTTTCCACTTGAATTATCATTCATATCAGCTGGTTTTTCCTGCATCGTTTTGTTACTTGAACTACCATCTTCTGGTTTGGTATTTTCATTTTGACCATTTGGTTTTTCAGGTGGATTTTCCATATTTGTACTATTCTTTGAATTTTCGTTACTATTTGAATCAGGCTTTGCAGGAGGTTCTCCCATATTACTATTTTCTATATTATTGCTAGGCATATCTGGTGGAGTATTTCCATCTCCCATATTTTGTTCCATTTTCTCACCTAAACTTGTTGTAACGTGAGTTTTTGCATAATTCATAGTAACAACTAACATTACGCACATTAATAGTATTAAAAAAATACATATTATATTTTTAATACTTTTTTTCAAATCTATCATCTCCTTTACAATTTTATTTTACCCAAATTATATTAAATGAAGATTAAATATATAGATTTTTTATTTATTTTTAAATTTAACTTTAAAAGTAGTTACTCCTAAGTTAGATGAAGCTGTTATACTACCATTATGATTTAAAACAATATTTTTGGCAATTGCAAGGCCTAATCCATATCTCCCCTCTTTTCTATTTCTTGATTTATCTACACGATAAAATCTCTCAAATATTTTTTCTTCCTCTCCCTTTGGTATTTCATCTCCAGCATTTTCTACTAATAATTCTATGTTATTCCTATCTCTTTTTAAATTAACATTAATTGTACTGTTTATATTTGAATGCTTTACTGCATTATCAAGTAAAATTTCAACTAATTGTTTAATACTATTTTCATCCAAATTCATATTTATATTATCATCTATTTCATACTTTAACTTTACATTATGTTCAAAAGCCCTTCCTTCAAAAGTTAAAACAGAAAGTTCTACAATTTTGGATAAATTTGCATTTTGCATATTAAAAGTTTCCTTTTTTTCACTTGAGGCAAGATCTAGCAAATTTGTTATTAACAAATTCATTCTATCGGACTCACTTTTGATATTTTTAAGCCACTTCTTTTCATTTGGGCTTTTTTCTAAAGCATCACTACTTGCCATAATAACAGATAAAGGTGTCTTTAGTTCATGCGAAGCATCTGCAATAAATTCTTTTTGCTTTTCAAATGACTCTTTTACAGGTTTAATTATCCAATTTGTAATTATATTTGAAATCAAAATAATTAGTATTTCCAGTATAACAAAAATAAAAGTGGATATTTCAAGAGATAATATTAAACTTGATTTTATATTATTATTATCAAGTATTACTAAAGAATCTCCTTTTATATATGAATATGAGTAATTTTCAAAATACA
>USJA01000144.1 GCA_900554875.1 uncultured Clostridium sp.
TAAATAATAATAATAATATATTTTCACCATTAATTCTTTATATTTTTATCCATAATTTTAGCACATTCTGGGCATAGATATCTGTATTTTATGTCTTTTCCTATATCTACCGAGTAATTCTTACATCTCTTGCATTCTACTCCCTCAGCAACTTCAACTTTAATATAACTTTTAGTTGAAACCTCTGTCTTCAAAACAGATACATTAAGAGCTCTTAAAAAATCTTCATGATTTTTATCAATAAATTCTTTAGTTTTATCATTTACTCCTAGTATAACCTTGGCTTGTAATGATTTTTTTATTTTTCCACTATTTATTGCTTTTTTTATCTGAATATTTACTTTATTTATTATAAAATAAATATTTTTCCATTTATTTATAGCTGATGAGTAATTATTAATATCTATTTGTTTTATATTACTTCTATATAACAAAAAGTTACTTGCTTCACTATTATCATTATGCCATATATAACTCCAAGTTTCCTCAAATGTAAATGGTATTACAGCACCTAAAAGCTCTAAAAGTATTATATATATATCATATAAAGTCGTTTGTGTGCTTTTTCTTTTTATATCATCTGCATTCAATACGTAAAGTCTATATTTAATTACATTAAAGTAATTTTTTTGTAAAGTATTTGTACAATATTCCAATATTTTTGAAAAAGCCTGATATAGTTGTAATTTATCATAATCTTCCCTTGCACTATTTGACAAGCTTACTAAATTAGAATACATATATACATCCAAATCATCTCTATTTTCAATGTCAACATAATGTTTTGCTGGGTTGAAGTCATATAAATTTGATATAATAAACTTAAGCGTGCTCCTTATCTTTTTATATGCCACATTAGCCTGTATAATATCTGACTTTTTCACACCATGTTTCTTTTGATAAGAATTTTGTATAAAGAAGATTCTTAAAACATCAGTTCCATATTGTTTTACTATATAATCAGTATCAAAAAATTCAACTTTATTCTCAATTCCATCATAAATTATTTTTTCTTCCATTTGATTTGGAACTTCTTGTATATTTTTATTTTGATTTTTTAACTGATAGTATCTTAAATTTGGATGAATAAGAATGTTTTTTGCTCCTTTTAATCTATCTAATAACGATTTATCATAAAATGATTTTTGAATTAAATTCAAAAATTCTTTATAACTCTCTATACATATATCTTCTTTTTCTCTATTTGTAGATACGTTATTCCATGTACTAACACATATTTCTTCAAATTTATTATTTAAGCAAGATGTACCTTTAAATAAAAATGTGCACCCACACTTATCACAAGAAACTTTTCCTTGTATAATTTCATCTGGTGTTTTTCTGTACCATTCAGACATTCCTTCTTTTTGAAACATCTCTTTCAAAAGTGAAATGACCGAATCATTTATAACAAGGCTTGAACATTCTCCACAATAAAATACTGGTACTGGTATTCCGTATTTGTTTTCAGTTGAAATACATAATTCATTTCCTTTTATGTTTTTTAACAGTTGATTTTTTAAATCATCTTTATCAAATTTTCCGTTATTTGCAACTTTTGATGTTACATCATTAAAAATTTCATTTTTCTTATCATCATCAATTTGACTTTTTAAATACCAACTTTTTTCCCCGTGATATATTAAGTCTTCTTTGCATTCTGGACACTTCATAGCTTTTACATTAATTAGGTCCTCACAAAGATACATATTACTCTTCTTAACCATTTCAATTACTTTGTCATTTGCCTCTTTATACTCTATATTTGCAAAGTTATGAGAAAAGTTAATTAGCTTTCCATTTTTATCTAAGCAATCTTTTACTGAAAGCTCAGGATTATCTTTTAATACAAGATAATCCAAATATGTATTTCCTGGCGATATTATAGATATTCCAGATGAAATTTTAGAATCTATAACAACATCTTTTCGTCCTATTGAAATTACATTTAAGACCGGTGTATTGTCTATTACATTATAGCATTTCATTCCAACCAAATCTTTTCCCTGTATTTTTCTTCTAACATCAAATCTTATAATAAAGGCTTGCTCCATAATATATTCAACATAGTCACTAGCAATAATATAGCGAATTATCTTATCTTTTTGCTTAACTTCCACAACACTATATTCTATATCTGAAGCAACTGCAATTTTACTATCACAGTCTAAAACCCAAGGATTAATTGTAGAAGCAACTAAATATGTATCTTGAAAAGTACTTAAATTTTTAAAAACACCCTTATCATCTTCTATTTTAAATGTCAAGAAAAATATATTTGATTTTTCGTCCTCTTTGCATATTTCTTCGTTATTAACAGACTTTTCACATTTTGGGCACCAATTTACAAGCTTTGCTTTTTCATATACCTCTTTATTTTTATACATTTCATAAAATTTTTGGATAACAATTGAACTAAAGTTTTTTTCAAGTGTAGAACTACTTAAACTACTATAATTAACAGCTAATCCTAAATTTTTCATCTTTTGAATTTGATTCCTAGTAATTTCTGTTAATTTTCTTTTGGTAAGAGATCTATTTTTTACTATCTCTTCTATCTCTAATTTTTTTTCACCAGATAAATTTTCATTCTTTGGTAAATACATGAAATCTAATTCGTGATTTACAATATCTCCCCTTTGTAATCTATATCGTATTACAATATCTTTTAATATTTTATTTTGGACATATGTAATATCCAACTTATCTTGTATTTTCATCGGACTTTCAGAAATATTATATACCGTATTACTATTCTTATTTTTATTTAAAACTTCTCTATACCTTCTTACCTCTTGCATTCTTTCTAAGAAAAATTTTTCCTTTTTGGCAATATCATCATTTGTTAAGATCGTCTTCTTAGGCAAATTCATAGTATCAGAAAAATCTACTTTATCATTTATTTCCATAGTCAAAACCTCTCATTATTTACTTTTAGAAATTATATCAAATTTTAAAGTAATTTTCAATACAAAATATACTTAATTTGTTTTTATATGAAAGAAATGTGATAATGTCTTAAGTAAAAAAATGAGAAAATGTCCCAAA
>USJA01000145.1 GCA_900554875.1 uncultured Clostridium sp.
TTACTTTAACCCTAAAATATTGTATAATTAGTGTATATTTTCAGGAGTGATAATTTGATAAAAAAAGTTTATATTTCGTTTATTATATTTTTATCTTTATTTAGTATATTTTTTTCTAATAAATCTGAAGAAAAAACAAATACAATTAATAATAATAGTTTATTTTTCCCAATTAATTCAAAAATATTTTCATCGTATTATGGTTACAGAGATTTAAATGGCAAGAGCAATTTCCATGATGGTATTGATATACCAGCAACTCCAGGAACTAATATATATTCTTGTAATAATGGTGTAATAATTAACTCAGGCTTCTTAAATGGATATGGAAATAGTATAGTTATACTACATAATGATGGAACAAAATCACTGTATGGACACCTTGCTGAAAATTATATTGTTTCAAACGGAAAATATGTAAAAAAAGGAGAGCATATAGGCTACGTTGGTCCTAAGTATTTAACTGATGGTAGATTAAATGGTTATACAACTGGACCTCACCTTCATTTTACAATTTTTCTATCTGATGGTAAAACTACAAATCCATTAAATTTTAAATATACATAGAAAAAGTAGGATTAATCATATTTATAATCCCACTTAAAAATATCTTTAATATAACTAAATTTACTGCTCAACTTCTTCATTTTTTTCGCTATTTTCTTCTTCATCTAAAATTGAAAATTTTGATACTGATAGCTCGTAGGCAACTTTTTCTAATATAGAGCCATCTAATTGTTTCTTTTCATACTTTCTTGACTGTATTCTACCACTTAATTTTACCATTGTACCCGTACATATATTTTCGCAAAACTTAGCATTTCTTCCCCAAAGAATACAAGGAATATAATCAGATTTTTTATATGTTCTATTTACGGCAATAAGTAAATCCGTAATTTCTCTTCCAAGAGGAGTTTTTCTATATATAGGTGGCTTACATACATACCCTATAAAAGTAGCATCATTTAACGTAATCATGCTTTCATCATCGATTATCTCAATTTCTTTTGTAAATATTGTAAGAACTAATCTACTTTTTCCGTTTTCTGTTGGTTCATTATATGACCTAAATTGTCCTGAAATATAAACTAAATCACCAACGTTTAGATTATCTAATTGAATTATTCTCTCAGATATTATAACTGGTAATCTATCAGAATAAGAACTAAGTCTATTTGTTTCAATATTAAACTTATAAAATTTTTCATCATAAATTTCATGACTGAATTCTGGCTTAGAAGCTATTCTTCCACCTATTTTCACTATATTATTTTCTAATTCGTTTTCCATTCAAAAACTTCCTCCTTTGAAACTTATATATTACTATTCCTATGTAAAAATAAAAAAATAATTACTAATATGGGAACATTATACCATAATATTTCATTTTTGTAAATACCTTATGTAAACATTTATATGCATAGATTTGCTTTTATATAAGGAACGTGTGTCCTATGTAACTTTTTTGTAATATTTGTAACGTTTTAATAAAAAAATATTATCTTTTATCTGCCACCTCTTTAGTAAGCGTCGTCCACGTATTACAACCTACTATTCCATCTGCACTTAATCCTTTTTTTCTTTGATAATCAACAACAGCATTTCTAGTTTTACTTCCAAAAATACCATCAATATTTAAATCACTGTATCCTAAAAAATTTAGAGCATCCTGTAAAACTGCAACATAGACTCCTTTACTTCCCTGTCTTATTGTCGGATATCCACCTCTTGCACACGCTGGATTTTTTGCTCTTGTATCTATGTGTACCCAAGTAGGTGTTAAACTTTCTGGCTCAACATAGGTGTACAATTTATAATTAGTCGCAATTTCCCTTAATTTACTCCTTTGCTCGTTATTTAATTTTTGACCAACATCAAGGGCAACTCCTGCATAATGTTGACTCATATCAGAATGCCCACCTTCTCGTATTCTTTTGAATCCGTAACCTACAGGTATTGGTTTTCCATATAACTCCCTTAATCTATTAAAAGCTTCTATAGCCCTTCTATCAGTCCATAAAACATCTGAATTTGAAGATCCTCTAAATTCCCTTACTGTCAAATATCTGTCTTTAGAATATGGCATTGGGTCATTTAACTCTCTATAATACGTCTCCATTTTATTTGTTGTCGGATTGTACACTAATATTTTCATAACGCTTTCTCCTTTCCATAATTTAGTATATGAAAAAATAGTTTTAGGGGTTAGAAAAAATTTAAAATATCATACAACTTTAATTTTTTGTATTTGACATAGATGTTTTTTTTCTATATAATATACACATGTATAAATGAGGAAGTGATATTGTGGATTTTAATATATTTTTTATGTATCTTTTTATTTATAGTTTTATTGGTTGGATATGTGAAGTTATATTTTGTAAAGTTGTGCACGGAAAATGGACAAATAGAGGTTTTTTAACAGGACCTTATTGTCCAATATATGGTTTTGGTTCAATATTTATTTTACTACTTTTAAAACCATTTTCATCAAATCCACTACTTATATTTCTACTATCAATTATTATAACTACAACTCTTGAATACATAACTAGTTTTGCAATGGAAAAAATTTTTAATGCAAAATGGTGGGACTACTCTAATGAACCTCTAAATATAAATGGAAGAGTTTGTATTGGAACAGCTATTCCATTTGGCATTTTAGGTTTACTTTTAGTATATTTTATTCATCCATATGTTACACTAGGTATAAATTTAATACCAAACTTTTTAATAAACTACATAATTGGTGGTCTTGTTTCGTTAGTACTTTTAGATATAGCCACAACCCTTAGCACATTATTTAATATTAAAGATAAACTTGAAGAAGCAAAATTACTAGCTGAAAAAATTTCTGAAGATGGAAAAGATAAAGCCAAAAATAGTGAAGTTATTAAGCAGTTAGAAGAGGTTAAAAATTCAATTATTAATACAACAAATATATTTCATGATAGAATAATTAATGCCTTTCCAAAACTG
The DNA here is from genome assembly GCA_900554875.1 of uncultured Clostridium sp. Lineage (GTDB taxonomy): Bacteria > Bacillota > Clostridia > TANB77 > CAG-465 > CAG-465. The sequence continues at coordinate 2,980 of USJA01000145.1, forward strand.
GAATTCAAAAAATATAAAATACAATTTGGTGAACTAAAAGAAAGTATTACAAAAAAGAAGCAGATCGG
>USJA01000146.1 GCA_900554875.1 uncultured Clostridium sp.
AAAGATAAAAGTGGAAATAATTTATTTGAAAAATTAAATGATAATAATGACATTATAATAAACGAAAATATAGCCAAAATTGCAAATGTAAATATAGGAGATACTTTAGTTCTAGAGTCAGGTGATAAAAAATTAGAATATAAAGTTGTAGCAATTAATGAATCATTTATGGGAGCTTCCGCCTATACAATTAGGTCAAACCTTGCAAAAGAATTTGAAAATGATGAAATGGTATATAACATTAAATTTACAGATGATGATAAATATTCTAGTATGTCAAATTTAACTAAGGAAGAATCTGATAAGATAGCAAATATATTAAGTATAGAAGATCTGCAAGATAATCTAAAGAATCAACTTTCTGCTTCAAATGGATCTATATATGTTGTTATAGGTTTTGCATCTGTTATGGCTTTTGTAATAATCCTTATAATTGCAAATGTTGTAGTAGAGGAAAACAAAAAAACAATATCACTTATGAAAGTTATGGGCTATGATGATAAATCTGTAAGCTCTATTGTTTTGAATATTTATACACCATTTATAATTATTGCATACTTGTTAGCAATACCTGCTATGAAAAAATTACTTGAATTTATTGTAAGTAAACTTACAGGTAGTATGGATTTTGCAATACCAATAGAATTTTCATGGATAAAGACATTAATAGGACTTGCTGGACTTTTAATTTCATATTTTATTGCAATATTTATATCAAGGCGTGTACTAAACAAGGTGCCACTTTCAGTTGCACTAAAAAGAGAGTAGGTGAAGTAGTTTGAATAATAATAAAAAAAATACAAATAATATTGATGAAAATAAATTGAAAAATACTAATAAGGTAATATTAAGTTTAAAAGATGTATATAAGAAGTACTATTTAGGTCAAGTGCCAACTAATGCTTTAGATGGTGTTAATTTGGACATATATGAAGGAGAAATCTTAGTTATACTTGGCCCATCTGGTTCTCGGAAAAACTACTTTATTAAATGTTCTATCTGGACTTGACAAACCGACAAGTGGGGATATAATATATAACGAAAAAGATAATATTGCAAAGTATAGTGCAAGGAAAATTACTAAATTTAGAAAGAAACATTTAGGTTTTATATTTCAAACGTATAACTTGTTAGAACATTTAAATGTAAGGGAAAACGTAATTGTCGGAAAGAAATTAGGTAGAAGTTCAGTAAGTGTCGATGAAATAATTGATATTGTTGGTCTAACACGCCATAAGAAAAAATACATGCATGAGTTATCTGGCGGTGAGCAACAAAGAGTTTCAATTGCTAGAGCTATAGCTAAAAGGCCTGAAATAATGTTTGCAGATGAACCAACAGGAGCTTTAGATGAAAAAACAGGAAAAAGGGTTTTAAAAACATTGGTTGATATAAATAAAAAATATAATACTACAATGATTATTGTAACTCATAATCCTGGAATAGCTGAACTTGCAGATAGAATAATACATGTAAACAGCGGAAAAATAGATAGACTAATTATAAATAAAGAGAAAAAAGAAGCAAAGAATATATCTTGGGGATAAAATGGAGGTTTAATGAATAATTTAAGAGCAAATGAAAATGAAAGTATGTATTTGACTGATTTAGTTATATTAAAATGTATAAAAGAAAGACTAAGGGAATTAGCTTTAGATAAAGATTTTTTAAAAATGAGAAAATATATACAACATGGTACTACAAATTGTGTTTTACATTCTATTGCGGTTACACATTATAGTCTTATCTTTGCATCAAGACTTCACATAAAGATTGATTATAAAAAGTTAGTATGTGGTGCACTACTTCATGACTACTTTCTATATGATTGGCATGACAAAGATAAAAGCCATAAATGGCATGGATTTAGACATCCAAAATTTGCTCTTAATAACGCATTAAAAAAATGGGATTTAACTGATGTTGAGCAAGATATAATAAAATGTCATATGTTTCCGCTTACCTTTTTTTCGGTACCAAAATATAAGGAGAGTCTTATAGTATGTTTGGTAGATAAAATTTGTGCTACATATGAAATTTTTGCAAAGAAAAATCCATATAAAACCATAAAGAGATTATATAATATAGATAAATACATAAAATAATTAAGCCTAGGATTTCCCTAGGCTTAATTATTTCAAAAAATGTTTTGGTAAAATTTAATATTTTTATAAGTAACGTCTCTTATTACATTTAAAGTTTTTTAACCTTAAATAATTATTTTGCTAATTCTTTTATTCTTATAAATTCGCTTACTGTAACAAATGTATAGCCTCTATTTTGTAAAGTATCAACAATTTTTGCTGCTGCTTCAACACTAGTATCAAAACTATCATGCATAAGAATTATATCATTTCCCTTAAATTTTTTCATAACATAATTATATGTCCTTTCTGTATTTTTGAATTTCCAATCAAGAGAGTCAACGCTCCAAAGAACACTAGTAAGACTATGGCTATTTAAAACATTTTTTATCTTTTTATTCATAGAACCATAAGGAACTCTAATAATATTTGGAGATTTACCAGTTATATCTTTAATTATATTTTTTGTTTTGCTTACTTGTTCTAAAATTTCATCTTCATTGAGTTTAGTAAATAATTTATGTTCGTAACTATGTATACCTATTTCATTTCCAGTGTCATTTTCAAATTTTAAAACCTCGGGAAATCTTTCAATTTCGCTTCCAAGAACAAAGAATGTAGCGGGTACCTCCCTTTTTTTTAATTCATCTACAAGTTTGGTGGTATACTTACTCGGTCCGTCATCAAAAGTAATAGCCACAATTTTTTTATTCTTGTATTGATTAATTAAAAATTCATCATTTTCTTTAATATTAATTTCTATACTTTCATTTATTTCTTCAGGAATTGCAATTAAATTTGAATTTGAAGCATTATGCTTGCTTGACGGACCGTATTTTGCATATATTATTATCAAGGAAATAAATAATGTAATAAAAAGAAGAGACACAATTTTATATTTTTTTAATATTAATACTTTCATTATTACACCTCTATGTAATAATATGAAATATTAAAATGG
>USJA01000147.1 GCA_900554875.1 uncultured Clostridium sp.
CTTTGAATCAGCAGCCGGTCGCCGTTTTGCAGGGTGTGTTCCATCGAGTGGCCGCTCACCACCACAATGCGCGCCGCAAAGGTGAACACCAGCACCAGAACAGCCAGCGCGAACACCAGGGCGTCGTACCAATCCAAAAGATCCAGGTTGCGCTGAAAACGCTTTTCTTCCATTGTGCGCGGCCCTCCCCGCCTGCCGCCCGGCCACTGGGGCCCTGCGGCACAAAATTGCCCAAAACAGGCTTTTTTTATTTTACCATATAAAATTTCTTCATTTATTAAATCAAAAGATCTAATATATTGCTTTGAATAAATATCAGCCAAAATTACATATTGGGGATTATCGTTTGATTGCCGTTCTTTGTTAGTAAACATATTCTTCTTCTCCTTATAGTTAAAACAGATTGATTTTTTTGTAGTGTATCATAAATATAATTATCTGTCAATATATTTAGCTTTCAATATCCTCTATAATTAGATTTAAATCCTCTTTACTATCAGCTTTTATACCTTGATTTAATTCTTCTAACATTTCTGGATTCAATATCTGTGGATCAACTTTTAATCTTTTATATTCCATTGTTGCACTTTCATCTACAATATTAGATATAACAACCTCATCATTTTCTAACTTTATTAAAAAATGATTCGGGCAGTTTTGTTCTATTTTTCTCATATATATAATTTTCTCATTACCTTCCTCTTCTACCTCATATACATTTCCCTGTTCTTTTTGTTTTTTATTCTCATTTTCTTTTAACTTTTCAAGTGTAGTACCATAAACAGTGTTTTTACTTTCAATAACATGACCACATTTTACGTACTCATCTTTATATATAACTTCAATATCATATGTTTTTGTACTAACAGGAGTTGTATCCTCATTTTTTATCTTTTCATCTTCAGCTGTTGTTTCAGTGTAATCTGTTAAATTTTCATTATTTTTTGTATACTTAAATCCTACGTATACACCAAAGCACAAACAAAATACAAATATAAAAAACACGAGAAATCTATACCATATATTTTTTTTCATATCATCACCTTTTTAATATAATCTGTAAAAACTAGAAAATTATACCATTTTTAAATTTTAATTTTACATGCTCCATTTTTTTCAGTTATTTTTACTTTTATATTATGTTTTGATAGTGTATTTAGTGTCTCTTCAGCAGGATGATTATATACTTTTTTCTTTGATGATATTATTCCCTCTTTTATATTTAGTTCTCCTATAAAATTATTATCACTTGATGTTTTAGAACCGTGATGCCCTACTTGATATACATCGATAATTTTAGGAAATGCACTCATATTTTTTAGTATTTCCTTTTCTGTATTCTTGGTTGCATCCCCCATGAAAAGTAAATTTTTATTTTCAAGATTAACAACAGTAACAATGCTATTTGCATTGGCTACATCATCATCTTTTATTTTTAAATTCACATTTGGACTTAATATTTTAAATTTAATTTCTCCTACAGCCAACTCATCATTTGCTGTGACTTCAACTTTTGTTATATTATTTTTATTTAATAATTTTATACACTCATTATATTCTTTTTGCTCCTCTTTAGGTCTAGAGTATATTACTTTTGAAACATCAATATTACTTAACAGTTTTTCATTCAAGCCGTTTATGTGATCTGCATGAAAATGCGTGATTAAAATCGCATCTATTTTTGAAATATTTTTTTTATCTAAGTAATTTAAAAGGACATTTGATGCCAACTTTTCTTTGGTGGAACCCATATCTATTAAAACATTTTTTCCTTTATATCTAATATACGCCATATTTCCCTGCTCTACATTAAAATATATTACGTAGTTTAAATAATAATTTGAATAAATATAGCTTACAGGAATATACATAAGAGTTAGAAAAAAATACATATTTAATAAAATATTTACTACTTTTCTATATTTTCTTTTTAAAATTAAACTTAAATACTTTCTATAGTTTGTTCCTAAGATTAAAGTATAATATAAAACTAGTGTTAAAATGTCAGGAGAGGCAAGCTTTATATTAATTTTAGAAAAATTTGAAAAAAAATTTGATATGTGAATAATTACCCTAAGAATAATAAAAGAAGTATTGGATAAAATATTAAATATATAGGGAATAAAAGAAAAAATAACAGTTAAAAAGCCTACTATTCCAAAAATATTATCTATATATGAAATTATTATATTTGAAACAAAACTTGAGAGATAAAATGAATTAAAATAATATATTTGTATTGGAAAAAGTAAAATTTGAACTGAAAGAGTTATTGAAAATGGATAAATAAATAAGCATAAAGCGTGATATATATATTTTTTTATTTCATCTGCTTTTTTATACTGTATTTTAAGGAATTTTTTTAAAATATTATCAATTAAGCTAAATATTTGACTTTCAAACATGATAATAGATACTACTGATACATATGACATTAAAAGACCAACATTAAATATACTAAAAGGATTATAGACTAAAATTAAATAAAATGATAGAAATATTTTTATGTAGGTGTTAAATTTCTTTTCTTGTTTTTTTAAGATATTATTAATAATCAAAAATAAACTTGCTCTTACAATTGAAATTTCAAAGGAACAAAATACACAGAATATAAATGTTATAACTATACTGAACAATACTGAAATTTTTTTGTTTAATTTTTGAAATATGTACGATACAACAAACATAATAGTTGTAATATTAGATCCAGATACAGCCAAAAGATGACTAAGCCCGCTTTTTTCAAAACTATCCTTGATATCCACATCTAAAAACTTATCATCTCCATACAACATACTTTTAAATAAGTTACACTCTCTTTTTGGCATTACTCTTTCTAAATTGATTGAAATTTTATCTTTTAAATTAGATATTATTTTTATAAATATATTTCCTGTTTTAACATCACATATTTTTACCTCATAAGTTGTTATACACCCTATAATATTTTTAGAATTTAAATACTTTTTATAATCAAATTCATAAGGATTTCCAAGTTTTTCAGGAATGCTTATTTTACCTCTTAATGTTAACATATCACC
>USJA01000148.1 GCA_900554875.1 uncultured Clostridium sp.
ATAAAAAATTATCAAGTAATTGTAATTCATATTTTATGTTTTTCTACAAATTATCTTAAATTTTGCACTTTAAACATTAAGATTAATTTGCTTACTAATATCTCTTTTTTTAGTACACGCAGAATTTTTTTAATAAAATTTTAAACTTTTAAATGGAAATTATTATAAAGTTATTCTGTAGTAAATTAAACCTTGTTAACGTTAAATTTCTTTTATGTATTTGGTATTGCAGATAGGTTTTTATACTTCTTCTATAACCATATTTAGTATATATAGAAAATAGAGATTTTGAAGAAAAATATTGTAAAGAATGATAAAATATGATATACTTTCACATGTTATATGTTAATAAAGAAAGTATTGCATATATAATAAATTAGGAGGAGATTAATTTTATGCTATGTTCAGTATGCAAAAAAAATATGGCAGTAGTATTTATAAATAGTTTAGATAAAGAAGGTAAATCTACAGGTAAAGTTAAAGGATTATGTCTTGAATGTGCAAAAAAACAAGGTATTGACCCTTTATCTAATATAGTAAAAGAAATTTCAAACATGTCAGAAGAAGAAATGGAAGAAATGTCCAATCAATTTAGCGATATGTTTAACAATATGGGCGGAATAGATAGTTTCCAAATGGATGAGTCTTTAAATGATCAAGATGTTAATGATGATGAAAATAAAGAAAAAAAAGGAGGATTTTTTAACCTATCTAATATGTTTAATATTTCCCCTTTCAGTAATAAACAGGATGATAATCCGTCAAACACAACAGATGATAAAAATGATAGTAAAGGAAAAAGAAAAAAGAAAATCAGAAAAACAAAATATTTAGATACCTTTGGTGAGAACCTAACAGCTAAAGCAAGAGATGGAAAAATAGATAAAGTTATAGGAAGAGATAAAGAACTTCAAAGAATAATACAGATTTTAAATAGAAGAAGTAAAAATAATCCTGCACTTATAGGTGAACCTGGTGTAGGAAAAACTGCAATTGTAAATGCACTGGCAATTGCAATTTCAAAAGGTGAAGTTCCTGGAAAATTAATAAATAAAGAAGTTTATCTAGTTGATATGACTTCACTTGTAGCAGGTACACAATTTAGAGGACAGTTTGAATCAAGAATAAAAGGAATGATTGATGAATGTAAATCTCTTGGAAATATTATTCTTGCAATTGATGAGGTTCATAATATAGTTGGTGGTCTAGAACATGATAATTCAATGAATGCTGCAAACATGTTAAAGCCTGCACTTGCAAATGGCACGGTTCAACTTATAGGTGCAACAACATTAAAAGAATATAGGCAATATATAGAAAAAGATAGTGCTCTAGAAAGACGTTTTCAACCAATAATTGTTGATGAACCTACACCTGAAGAATGTTTTAATATTTTAAAAGGTACTAAAGAATATTATGAAAATTTTCACAAAGTCATAATACCTGATGATGTTTTAAAAAGTGTTGTTGAGCTTTCAGATAAGTATATCCATGACAGATTTTTACCTGATAAGGCAATTGATTTACTTGACGAAGCATGTGCTAGAGTAAATCTTGATGATATAACACTTGCTAAAATAGAAAAAATTGAAAACAAGATATCTCAAATTGAAGATGAAGAACAAGAATTAGAGGATTTGTTAGATAAGTCTAGTGAAAATAGTGCAGATGACATTTCAAATATTTCTTCTTTTGAAAAAGCAGCCACACTTAAGGCAGATAAATGTAAGCTTCAAGGTGAGCTTATTAAACTTCAAAAAAAATTAAAACCTAGAATAGTAAGCTTCGATAATTTAGCTGATGTAATTGAGCTATGGACTAAAATTCCGGTTTCAAGAATTAAAACTGCAGAAACAGAAAAACTCCTAAACTTAAAGAAAAATTTAAGTAAAAAAATAATAGGTCAAGATGCAGCTATCGATGCTTTATCAAACGCCATTTTAAGAAAAAGGGCTAACATACGAACTACTCAAAGGCCTCCATCATTTATATTCGTAGGACCTACAGGTGTAGGAAAAACTGCTCTTGTTAAAGCTTTAGCATATGAATTATTTGATAATGAAGATGCAGTTATTAAACTTGATATGTCTGAATACATGGAAGAACATAGTGTTTCTAAACTTATAGGTTCACCTCCAGGTTATGTTGGATATGATGAAGCTGGAAGACTTACGGAAAAAGTTAGACGAAATCCTTACAGCATAGTATTATTTGACGAGGTGGAAAAAGCTCATCATAGTATATATAACCTACTTCTTCAAATCTTAGATGATGGAAAACTTACTGATTCTCAAGGAAGAAGCGTTTCATTTAAACATACTATAATTATACTTACATCAAACCTTGGTACAAATTTTAAAAATGAAGGATTTGGCTTTGCAAACTTAAGTATTGCAGATGATATGTTAAAAAATAATGCAAATTCAGCTTTAAAAGAGTTCTTTTCACCTGAATTTTTAAATAGAATTGATGACACAATCGTATTTAACAAATTATCTTTTGATAATATATTAGTAATTTCTAACATACTACTAAAAGAGTTGCAAGAAGAAACTAAAAAAAGAAAAATTTTATTTGACTATACGGAAAATGTGACTAAATTTATTGCTAAAAAAGGATATAACGATAAATTTGGGGCAAGACCTTTAAAAAGAGCAATTCAAAAATATATTGAAGACGAACTTGCAATCAAACTTATAAAAGGTGAATTAAAAGAAAATAAAAAATATACAATAGATATAAAGGATGATAAAATTCAAATACAATAAAATAATGGCACCAAATTAATGGTGCCATTATTTTTTTATTCTGGAATAACGACATATTTTTCAGATATAAGATGAGTAATATAATCATAAAATACTACAAATTTTATTTTATATTTACATTTTTTAAATACCTTTACATCCTCACATCCTATAATTTTTCCCGCTTTTATTTCCTTGAAACTCTTTTCTGAAAATTTATAATATTTTCTCCCAACCGCGCCCTGAAAGCGGCCATGGCGCGCGTGGAAAAGGCACGCCAGTACATT
>USJA01000149.1 GCA_900554875.1 uncultured Clostridium sp.
ATATTAGGTATATTATGTTTGTTATATGACTTTTTTATTATATATACGATAGTATATTTATTTTTAATGAAATAGTATGAAATATATATTAAAAAATTTAACTGACAATGCAAAAGTTAACATATGACACATATGATTTACCAAACATAAGAGGGGGGAAGAGAAATGAAAAAATTTTTCAAAAAAATGGTTGAAAAATATGCTAGATCATCAACTAATAGTTGTATAGTATTTTTAATTCACCAACCTAAAGCTCCAAGATGTTTAATACAAAAATAAATTTTTACACATTCTAAATTATCTCCATACAGTAAAAGTATGGAGATAATTTTATACAAAAAAATGATGATTATGAGTAACATATCATCATTTTTCTATTATTATATTTTGAATAAAAAGATTTTTTTCAAGACTAGCATATATTTGTGAGTTACCTGATTTATTAATTAATTTTTTTACTTCCCAAAGACCTATTCCAGATTTAACTTCCTTGCTTGAATAACCCTTTTTAAATAAGTCTTGTATATTAATGTGTACATTTGTATCATACGTATTATATACTCGTATAATATCTGCACATTTTTTGCTTTCGTATCTCATTTCTAATTTTATATATCTTCCTTTTTCAAGCTTTGATGTTGCCTCCATTGCATTATCAAGAATGATTCCAAGAATCCTTGATAGATCTGGCATTGAAAAGTTTATTTTTGAGATATCCGTTGATATATCTAATTCAAATTTAATATTTTTATCTGTTGCAGTAAAATATTTTGCACCTACAATTCCATAAATTGCCGGCTCGTTAAAAACTTTTGGATTGATTACAGATAAGTTATTTATATCACTGCATTCACCGATTACAGAATTAATATGTGCTTGTAATTTATCATATTGCTTTGTTGATACATAACCATTTAGTGCTTGCATTATATTATTGTAATCGTGCTTTAATTTTCTTACACCATCTACCATTCCGGTCATTGTTTTGTTATGGAGTGTTATTGTCATTAAATCACTTTTAGCTTTTTCTTTTTCCATAACATTTTTAAAAGAACTAAATATAACAACACAAATTATAATCATTTGTATTGAATTTAAAATTAAAAAGTATGTAGGATAATTATACTTATTTATTACATATAGAATAAATTGACGGCATATGCAAAGGGCTAGAATAGATAATACTGTGATAATAGTTTTAGTGTTTATAGATTCAAATAAATCCTTAAAATTAGTTTTATTTTTTGAAATCATATTTACTATTTTTACAATTGCAAAGAATAGGGCATATTGAATGACAAGTGCTATAGTTGTAAATATCCAATCACCTAACAAATTATTAGAGTCTATTCTAAAAATGCTCATTGTAGTAAAAGCTGAAATCAATTCTGTAATTATTAATGTTATGATGTTGGTAACAATAATAGAAATAGATTGTATTATATTTAATTTTAGTAGAAAAACAGATAGTAAAAACACAGTCGGGTATATTACCATTAGATTAAAAAATGTAAAAATACCTCTGGTTAAGCAACCTACTTCAAATAATGCAACTAATAAAATAAAAAATATTGCAATTTGTTTTTTACTAAAATGTATATCTTCTTTTGATATAATTTTAGCAATTGAAATAATGAAGTATGTCCATAGTCCAGCTTCAAGAATAGAACTAAGACTTCTTACGATTAAAAATTCCATATAAACGTCTCCTTTTCATATACTTATGTTATAATTCAAACTGACTACTTATAGGACAAGAAAATTCCTTCTCAAAAAAGGCTTGCCCATATTTTTTATCAATGCTTAATACTTTATTAGAATTTAAAATGTATGATTTGTGACATCTTAAAAAGTAATTTGGAAGTTCAGCTAGTAAACTATTTAAATTTTTGTTTGAAATATATTTTTGAGATTCAGTTATAATATTAGATTTTTTTCCATCTTTTTCAATGTACAAAATATCATTAACTCGTACGAATTCCCATTTGTTTAAATGTAAGAATAATTTTTTATTTGTTTTAAACTCATCTTTAAGTCTTATTACCAATTCACTTATAGTGTCCCTATTAATTGGCTTTACTAAATAGTCAAAGACTTTTGTAGTGAGTGAAACATGTAGATATCTCTGATGGGCAGACAAAAATACAAGGAAAAAATTTTTGTTTATTTTCCTTAAATCTCTTGCAAATTCAATCCCATTTTTTCCATTATTTTTAAAATCAATATCTAAAAATAATATATCAATTTTTTCTTCGTATATAGCGTCGTATACTTCCTTTTGATTGCTAGATACAATTGATATTTCAGCGTCTAAGTCTTGCTCTATAATTTCTGATTCTAATAGTTTTGATGCAATTTTTATACTATTTAAATTGTCATCACACATTGCGATTTTTATCATATTTTTTCCTTAACTTCCATTTTTTTACACATATGATTAATATACTACAAAAAAATTCTTTTGTCAATTAAATTACTAGCTTTTGTAGCATAAATTGTTTACAAAATTCGACATATTAAGTAAGAATAAAACAATTAAAATATAATATAATGTAAGGGGAGGATTAACATGAAAAATAAAAGAAGTAATGGTAAGAAATGGTATAAAAAATTAGTAAAAAATATGGGTATAAAAGAAAGCATATCGGAAGCTAGAGAGAAATTTTCATGTTTTTTAGAGCTGCCCCAAGAGGTAATATCTAAATCTACAAAATTAACTTCTATAGAAAATAACAATGTCCTTATTGAGGGATATAGACAAATAATAGATTATTATGATGATTATATTAAAATAAGAGCAAATAACATGGATATTTTAATTGATGGAAAAGATTTAGATATAAAAGAAATAACAGATTTTGAACTTGTAGTAGAGGGAGATATTTATAGTATAAATTATCAAAAGTAGAGACTAACTATATGAATGTCAATAGTTTTTCTCAAAAAAGTCTAAAAAATTAG
>USJA01000150.1 GCA_900554875.1 uncultured Clostridium sp.
TGTGGACGCTGACGGGGATATGGTAATCGTTCAGAACCCTACCCTTGCACCAGCAATCGAAAAATCAGACTATGAGCCTAAGACACCAGAAGCAGACGCAAGTGTAGACGCTGATACTGTAAACGACGCTACCGCATTTCTGGAAACATTCTTTAAGCTGTACCCAACAGCGACGGAAAAAGAGCTTGCTTACTATGTATTGGGAAATGTGATTGAACCTATCGGCAGGGACTACCTTTATTCTGAACTGGTAAACCCTATCTTTACAAAGGACGGGGACAATGTGAAAGTCAAGGTAGGCGTGAAATTCCTTGATAATCAGACAAAGGCGACGCAGATATCGCAGTATGAACTTGTGCTACATAAGGATAGTAACTGGAAGATTGTAGGATAAATTATATAGCGTGCATTTCCTAAATGAGATTTGCACGCTTCACTTTCTGTACAAACACCATATAACACTTGACAACAGCGTTACTCTGTTATATACTGTTTATACAGAAAGGAGCTGTGAGATGAAAATTATTATAAACCATTCTTCAATGATACCTATTTACGAGCAAATAGTAGAACAAGTTAAAGCTTTAATTCGGAATGGAAAATTAAAAGAAAATGATAATCTTCCGTCTGTTCGTTCTCTTGCAAAAGAATTAAAAATAAGTGCTCTAACTGTGAAAAAAGCATATGATAGCTTGGAAAACGAGGGGTTTACGGTAACAATTCATGGAAAAGGAACATATGTTACTGCTACAAATACAGAGCTTTTATTAGAGGAACAGAAAAAGGAATTAGAAAGTGATTTAGAACGAGTTATTCAAAAAGGCAGATGTTACGGTATCAGTGATGAAGATATAAAAAAACTATTTGAGTTAATTTTGGAGGGTTAGATATGTTAAAAATTGAGCATTTGAAAAAAAGTTATGAAAACTTTTCGCTTGATTGTTCTCTTGAAGTAAAGAAAGGTCATGTAACTGGTTTGATTGGTCAAAATGGTGCAGGAAAAAGCACAACATTTAAAGCTATTTTAGGGCTAATTTCCTTTGATAGTGGAACTATCAATATTCTTGGAAAGTCATTACAAGATTTTACTGCAAAAGACAAGCAAGATTTGGGAGTAGTTCTTTCGGACTCTGGCTTTAGTGGATATTTAACAATCAATGATATTATTCCTATTATTGATAATTTATATCAAAATTTTGATAAATCATTTTTTATAGAACAAGTTAAAAAGTTTCAGCTTCCACGAAATAAAAGAATAAAAGATTTTTCAACTGGTATGAAAGCGAAAGTAAAAGTCTTAGTTGCTGTTTCACACAATGCAAAGTTGTTAATTCTTGATGAACCAACGGCGGGATTAGATGTAATAGCTAGAGATGAATTGTTAGAAATGCTAAGAGATTTTATAGAAAAAGACGAAGAACGCTCTATTTTAATTAGTTCTCACATTTCCAGTGATTTAGAAACTTTATGTGATGACCTTTATATGATACATCAAGGAAAAGTAATTATGCACGAAGATACTGATGTTTTACTAAGCGATTATGCACTACTTAAAGTTGATGAAGAAGAATATTCCAAATTAGATAGACAATATATTTTACGTACAAAAAAAGAAAGCTATGGATATAGTTGTTTAACTAATCAAAAACAATATTATGCTGAAAATTATCCTCAAATGGCGATTGAAAAAGGAAATATAGACGAAGTAATAACAATGATGATTAGAGGTGTTGAATAATGAAAGGTTTATTGATTAAAGATTTTAAATTGCTGAAAGGACAGAAAAACTTCTTTATGACTATTACTGCTATATCTATAATAATGATAATAGTATCTCCGGGGACTTCGTTTCCGATTGGTTTCTTAGGTTTTGTGGGGGCATTATTCTCATTGAGTTCAATTAGCTATGATGAATTTGATAATGGAAATGCTTTTTTATTTTCTTTACCGATAACACGAAAAGATTATGTACTGGAAAAATATATTTTTGGATTGATTTCAGGAATAATGTTTTTGTTGTTGGGAACTGTTATTAGTTTAGTTGTTATTGGTATTACAAAAACAGGCAGTTTTAATGAAATTTTTTTAACAGCAGGTTCTTTATTTCCTACTATTTTATTGATTTTATCAATCATGCTTCCTTTTATCTTGAAATTTGGTGGAGAAAAAGGAAGAATTGCTATCATAGGTGTAATGGGATTTATATTTGTTATAGGACTGCTTCTTATAAAAACTACTGAATATTTAGGAATAGATTTATATGTCTTAATAAATAAATTACCTAAATTTGAACCACTAGTATATATAATATTATTTTTATTGCTTTCAGTTGTTATTTTAGGTATCTCCTATCTTATTAGCTTAACAATACTAAAGAAAAAAGAGTTTTAGAAAAGAGAGGTGTGCTTATGGACTTGACTATTTTGGTAGTAGGATTGATATTGGGCGTTGGTATTCCTTTAAGAAATAAGGCAATCAAAAAGCGTAGAGAAAATATGAAAGAGAAAGGAAATGAGGAAAAATGAAAAAATATGAATATTTAGAAATTGATTATACTGCGAAAGGTGTTGTGTTCCTTTGCACCGATAAACATAAGGAAGTTATAAATAGCTATGCAGAAAATGGGTATCGCTATGTTGGTTTTATACCTACAGAAATTGACGCAAAAGGTTGTATGCGAAAGATTGATTTAATTTTTGAAAAAGAAGATTAACTCATTTTAGGGAGTTGGTTCGAATGATAGGGTTAAAAAAACGAGATATTAAAAAAGCATTAAAGGCTGGTGCAAAGGCTGGCGGTATGTCATTAGCTGATGTACGGGAAAATATTGAAGCAACGATTGATGAAGCTATGAATAGCACCGACCCAGAGGTGCAGGCAAATTTCAAAA
>USJA01000151.1 GCA_900554875.1 uncultured Clostridium sp.
TACATGTATATTTTTTTGTATATTTAATTTTATATAATTTAACTTTTGATCAATTATACACTTTAAATTATCATCAATAATTAACATCTCATCCGTAATTCTGGCGGTTTCATCTATCGCATCACTATATCCAGTTAATGCTGCAAATGGTGCAAACTGAAAAGCCCTATTTGATATACTCATTTTTTCATGTTTACTTGATACATGATGCTTCAGGTTTATAATATCACTATAATCAGATTTTAATTCATACTTATTCACTGTGTCCACCTATCTGCCTATTTCTACTAAGCGTAGTAGCTCCTTCCTCTAAATTAAATGCTTTAATAATTGCATTTTTCCCATATTTGTTTTTTATACCTATAACGGTTTCTTGCAATTTTTTTTCTTTTTTTAGTTTTTCATCCTTTCTTAATTTTTCTTTAATATCTGTAAAAAAATCCAATTGCTCATATGTTTTTTTGATTTCATCTTCTTTTAACAAATTACCAACGCAGATATTTACTTTTCTAATTAACAATCTCTTATTTACTATTCTATCAAAAAGTTTTAAAAAACCTTCCATTATAACCATTGTAGAAGATGTCATATTATCAAGTCTAAAAGTTCCGTGTGCAGGTTTTGGCACCATTCTTCCATATCTATCTTCCTTTAGCTTTCCCTCAAAGTTGTTATTATACCTTAAATTTTCCACATCATAATCAATAGTCAAAACCAACATATCTGTCACATATTTTTTACTAACCATATCTAACACAAGTAGGTCTACCATTTCTTTTAATATTAACTTACTTTTTTCATAATTGTATGGACAGCTTAAAACTTGACCAGAACTTATACTTTTATTTTCGGGTTTGCATCCTTTTATATCAGATATAGATGTACATTCCCATCCCCAACTATGATCAATTAGAAGTTCTGCATTTACTCCAAACAATTTATACAACAAATCTTCATTTAAAATAGAACATCTTGCCACATCTCCCATTGTATAAATACCATATCTTTCAAGACTTTTGCTATATCCTTTTCCTACCCTCCAAAAGTCTGTAATTGGGGTATGTGCCCATAATTTTTTTCTAAAGCTCCTCTCATCTAATACTGCAATCCTTACTCCATTACAATCGGGTTCTGAATGTTTTGCAAGTATATCCATTGCGACCTTACACAAAAACATATTTGTACCAATTCCAGCTGTAGCAGTTATACCAGTTGTTCTATATACATCCATAATAATTTTAGATACCAATTCTTTAGCTGTAATATTATATGTTTTTAGGTAACTTGTTAAATCACAAAATACCTCATCAATAGAATATGAAAATATATCATCTGGAGAAATATACTTTAGATAAACATTATATATATCAGTACTATATTTCATATAATAAGCCATTCTAGGTTTAGCAATGATAAAATCTACTTCTAAGCTGTCGTTATTTGATAATTTTGTATCATCATAAGATTTACCAACAAATTTATGATTATTTGCTTTTAATCTTCTTTTAAAATTTACATTTCTTATTTTTTCATTAACTTCAAAAAGCCTTGCTCTTCCTGGAATCCCATATTTTTTTAAACTAGGTGAAACTGCTAGACATATAGTTTTTTCTGTTCTTGAACTATCTGCCACCACAAGATTTGTTGTTAAGGGATCAAGTCCTCTTTCCATGCACTCGACTGAAGCATAAAACGATTTTAAATCAATAGATGCATATATCTTTTCCACTCTTTTCACCCCTTGTTAATAGTTTTAAAAATCGGGAACATACTTTTCTTCATTATCTCCTATTTTTTGAATATATCCATTTGAAAGCCCTAGGTTATACATATATTTCTCTACAAAATGATATTCTTTTTTTGTTATCTTTCTATTTAGCTCATTTATATTTTGTGCCTCATTTGTTGGAAAATATTGTGCCATTACACTCACATATGCTCTTGAATTTACATTTTCTTTTAACCATTTTAATATGTGTTTCGAATTTTGAATGTGTCCTGGAAGTACCAAGTGTCTTATTATTACTCCTTTTTTTATTAATCCATTTTCGTTAAACTCCGGAGTTTCCACTTGATTAATCATTTCTAAAATTGCCTTTGTTGCTATTTCAAAATAGTTTGGTGCTTTCGAATATTTTACAGCAATCTCATTAGAATAATATTTTAAATCTGGCAAATATACGTCTATATATCCTTTCAGAGCCTTTATTGTTTCAACATTTTCATAACCATTTGTGTTATATATTACTGGAATTATAAGGCCTTTAGATTTTGCAATTTTTAAAGCTTCTATTATTTGATATGCATACATAGTTGGTGTTACTAAATTTATATTATTTGCACCATTTTTCTGCTGATTTAAAAAGATATCAGCTAGTTCTTCTATAGAAACTTCTCTTCCTTTTCCCTCTTGACTTATTTTATAATTCTGGCAGAATAAACAATTCAAGTTACAATTCGAAAAAAATACTGTACCAGAACCATTCTTTCCACTTATGCATGGCTCTTCATAATAATGTAATGATGCTAATGCAATTTTTATCTTATCATTACAACCACATTTTCCTATTTTCCCTTCCAATCTATTTACTTTACATCTAAAAGGACAGACTCCACATTGTCTTAATTCCTCTAACATCTTTATATTCCTCCATTTTAAGTTCAAACTAATACTACAATAAACCATTCCTACCCATTTGTCAATTTTTTCATTCAATATTATTTGACATTTTTCGTCACACAGCGTAAAATGGATATATCAAATAAATGGGAGAAAAATAATGTTTGGACATAGAAGTGACGGCAGGAAATTAAAAACTGTTCCACCGTTTTTTAGAGTTATACCTTGTGTAATGTTGGAAAGAAACGATGCACAAGTTTATTTTAAG
>USJA01000152.1 GCA_900554875.1 uncultured Clostridium sp.
AATGTTTAGATTCATTTCTCTCTACATTTTATTATACAGTTTAAGGAGATAAATTAAATGAGGAAATGTATGAATTAAATTATTCTAAGTATATATATGATGATATATTATCAGTTGTAATTCAAAAGCAAGAAAAAAGAAGTGATAATATAAAAAATATAAGTAATGTACTAGTATATAATATAAATATAAAAACTGGAGAAAATATTTCAAACAGACAAATAATAAGTAAAAAAAATACCAATTTGGAAAAAGTTTGTCTAGAACTTATGAATACTATTTCCAGGGATTTAAAAAACAAATATAACTTTAATATTTCTGATAGATCTCTGTTAATTGATAATAAAAAAACAGCAGAAGATTATATAAAAGAGGAAATATATAAGGAAAAAGATAACGAACTTGGTAGTAAGTTTAAAATGTATATAAATGATAAAGGAAAGATATGTGTATTGTTTAATACACCAATTTTAAATACAAACGAGAAATTTACATATGTTACTTTTATATTAAATTTATAAAAATAATTGAAAAATGTTTTAATTAAATATATAATATCATTAGAGGTTGATGATATTATGCTTATAAATAATAAGATAAAAATAGAACAAATAAAAAATAGTTTAGAAAGGGTATATAGACATTTGGTATGAAAAAAAGAGATTTTGCTTTTATCATAACCTTGCTATCTCTTTTTGCTTTTATAGTAGTCATGCTTGAAACAGGAAAAATAGTTGGAATTGAAAATTTTGTATACAATAATATTTGTTTGTATATGAACCCTATTTTTACAATAATAGTAAAAATAATTACAAATATAGGTGGGCCTGTTATAATAGCTATTATATGCTTAGTTCTTTGTGTTTTGCACCAAACACGTATTAAATATGGTATCCCAGTTGTTATAACTGTTACTTTATCATTTATTTTAAACACTATTTTAAAGTATATATTCGCAAGACAAAGACCAAGTGTATTAAGACTTGTAAATGAAACCAGTTATAGTTTTCCTAGTGGTCATTCAATGATAAATGCAGCATTGTATACAATTATAATTTTATTACTTTTGAAAAATGCAGATAAGAAAGGAAAAAGAATTATTGTAAGTATTTCACTTGCTGTACTTTTCGTAATTATAGGACTTAGTAGAGTGTATTTAGGAGTACATTATTTTGGTGATGTGTTAGCTGGTTGGGTTTTAGGTGTGCTTGTTGCATTTGTTGTATACGTAGTAATTAAGTATCTTGAAACTAAGGATATTTTAAGTACAAAAAAATAATATTTTTATAAAAATTGTCATATAGTTAATATGGCAATTTTTTTGGGGTGATTTTTATGTATAATAATATAATAGTAGATGGACATTGTGATACATTACAAAGAGCATTTGATGAAAATTTAAGTATTTTTAATACAAAATTTGACTTTAATTTGACTAATGTAGAATTTGTAAAACCATATATTCAGTTCTTAGCTTCATTTATTAATACCAAATATGATATAGGTAATACAGCATATGTACGAGTAAATGAAATGCTTGATAAATTTTATAAAGAATATAATCAAAATAATAATGCAGATATTGTTTTAATTGATACCAAAAGTGATTTACAAAAAATAATAAATGAGGGAAAAATTGGAATTTTATTAACTATAGAAAATGGGGCAGCATTAAGTGGAAATCTATTAAATTTAGAAAAATTATATAATAGGAAAATAAGGGTAATGTCACTTACTTGGAATGATGATAATTTTCTTGCTTGTGGGGCTTTTACAAAAAATGATAAAGGACTTACAAAAAATGGAAGAGAATGTATAAAGTTAATGAATAATATTGGAATCATAGTAGATGTATCACATATATCTAGGAAAAGTTTTTTTGATATTATTAATATCACAGATAAATCAGTAATAGCCACTCACTCATGTGTAAATAATCTATGTGAAAATAAAAGGAATTTAACAGATGAACAAATAAAGTTAATTGCAAAATGTAAAGGTATGATAGGTGTATGTTTTTATAAAGGATTTTTATCAAATAATAAATATGTAACAATAGACAATGTAGTAGAACATATAGAATATATATCAAACTTAGTAGGAAGTGAATTTGTAGGAATTGGAAGTGATTTTGATGGAATGGAAAATGAAGATAAGCCACAAGATTTAAAATCTGTTTTAGATATTAGAAAAATTGAGGAAAGACTTGAAAAAAGAGGATTCAGTCCAAAAGAAATAAATAATATAATGGGTGGAAATTACATACGAATATTAAATGAAAATTTAAAGTAAAAGTATTGCATGTTATACATATTTGGTGTATAATAATAACGCGTTATGGGGTATCGCCAAGCGGTAAGGCAATCGGCTCTGACCCGATCATGCGTAGGTTCGAATCCTACTACCCCAGCCATAAACAATTTTCATCGAACCACTTGAAAGTCTTGATATAAAAGAGTTTCAAAATTTAGACAAAATCAAAAAAGAGAAAGAAGTTAGTTTGATTCTATAAACTAGCTTCTTTTTGTTATAAAAAACAAAAATCTCTAAGAAATTTATCAGTATTTTATGATGATTTTCGAAATCATGAAATTCGTTATTTAAATTTATAATTTTTCAAAATTTATTTTCCTCAAATGACGAATCTTCGTGAAATGCTTGAAAAAAGGAGGTTTTTGTGATATGATAGATATCGTTAAAAGAAAAATTAATATGACTGATGAACTACGTTCAAAAATTAAATGGGCTTGCACTTTTAATAATTGTGTACCAACGATAAAGAACGGTAGTCTAAAAATTATTGAGCATACTAATTTAGCCTATGTAGAGCCACATAGAGTTATTATTAAAGAAAAATTATTTCTATTTTTT
>USJA01000153.1 GCA_900554875.1 uncultured Clostridium sp.
TATTAAATACCTTTATATTATCAAAAAATTTCATAAATACCTCTTAAAAATCTATAATTTCTTTTAAAGCATCCCCAATTATTTTTTGCATATCAGCAAGCATAACATTTATTTTCATCTCATTTTCAAGTAATTTTCTTGAAGTTTCATTTTGAATAACTATTGAATAAAGATTCTGCATTTCGTCCAGTTTCTCTTTACTTTGTTCTTTTCCATCAATATATTCTATTTGATAACTTTTTTGCTTTTCTTTAAAATCTTTTAATCTTTTATATGCCTCTTCTTCTTCCTGTAACTTATTTTTAAGTCTAATATATTCTTTAAATTCATCTGTTTGTTTGAAGGCTCTTACCATTTCATGTACTTTATCATAAAAATTCATTTATTATCACCTTGTCCTTTCTACAAATATTATATAACAAAAAAAACAAAATGCCAATATTTATATTAACATTTTGTCTTTTATTTATTATTTAAACAATCCTTTTAATCTATCATTTGCAGTGACTAATTTATTATATTCCTTAGTAGAAAGTTTAGAATTACCAGAATTATAGTTATTTATTTCATCTTGCATAATATAAATAGTCTTTATATTTTTGGATGATAAATTAGTCCATACAAAAATAGGAGTATTTACTTTCATATCTGTAACAGTATCTAATATTTCACCTTTTTTATTCTTTTTAACTTTTTTATAAAATTCAATATTTGCAATAACACTTGATCTATTATCATCTGATGCATAACTTCCAAAGAAATCTCCTAAAGAATATATTGAATATACATGATTTGTCTTCTCATCACTAATCTGTATTTGATCTTCTATTTGTCCTTGAACAACCATTGAACCTGTTCCAAGTACAACATTTACCTCGTTATTAAATAACAACTCAACATTTTGTTTTTGTTCTCCTGAAGTAAGTAAACTATCCTCATTTGGATCATTTAAAAATGCAACTATATAATCGACATCTTTTGATTTTAAATAGTCTACATCACTTTTAATAACATCTTCATTTAAAGTATTTACTAAATACTTTTTATTATTAGGAATTTTTACGTTAGATTTTGTTGCATATGACAATATCCCTATTTTGATATCATTTTTTGAAATGACTAATGGTTTATTTTTATCCTCACTATCATTTATTCCAACTTGTTCAATTGAAGCCTCTTTTAAATTATTAATTGTAGAGGATATACCTTTTTCGTTTTTATCCATAGCATGATCTGTTGCTGTTGCTACGGCGGATATATTTAATTTTTTTAATGTATCTAAAAGTTCGTTTGGAGCATTATATATAGATTTATTGCTATATCCTAAAGACTTATCTGCAATTGGAGTTGATAAACTTGCAACAACTACATCAAACTTATCTAGCTTATCTTTAACATTTTCTATTCCTTTACTAAAATCATAAGTATTTCCTACTTTAGAAGAATTTATCATGGAACTAGTTAAATAAATATCACCTAATCCCGCAAATTTCAAACTGTTTTCTTGTGTTGTAGTTTTATCTACTTTTTTAAAAAAAACATTCATAACACTGTTTACTGAATTGTATAACCACATTTTTTCTTTATCTTTTTTACCTAGAGTATACATTATAAGTGAATATGTTTGATATATAGTAAATATTGCTATTATAATCCATAAAACCATTTTTAATATATGTTTTCCTTTAACTTCATTTTTTGTATTTTTCTTCTTATTATATGAAATTTTTTCTTCTATATTATTATCGTTACCATTTCTTCCTACTCTCATATAGCCTCCTAAATATATTTTAAGATATATTTAAAGCTATTATACAACAAATATAGTAGTTTATGCAACATATTTTTTAATTAATTGTCAATTCATGCTACTACATATTTGCATTTGTATAGGAGACAATTTAGAATTTTGAGCATTTACTAAATTTGTCATATTATGAATTATTTCTGATTGATATTTACAATCTTTATCATTTACAATGTGTTTTTGCATATTAGCTATACTTTTACATATACTTTTCATGTTATTTAAATCAAATTTTTCATAGGATTCATACCACTTTTCACATAATTGGTTGAACTTACTCGTTTTATCTAATAATTTATTTACACCATCTTCTATTTTTATTTTAAATGATTTACTAAATACATAATCTTTCATATCCTTTGTAATTTGTGAAATAATAGATGAAAATATATTATTCTTTAAATATTTATTTGATATAATATCTATACCTGCAGCTAATGCAGATGATAAACCTCCATTAAAAGCAACTCTGCTTATTTGTGAAATATCTGATATAACATTTTTTGGAAGCTTTAAAATTTCTAATCCTTCCCTTATACTACTTTTTACTGCTGTCTTAACTATATTTTTAAAATCTCCTGTTTTAAACGCTTCTTTAACATCGAGCGCAACTTGTTTTACGCTATCATTTATTGGAAGAGACTTAATAATATAACCAATACTATTATCAACTACTTTAGTAACTAAACTTGAAAATTCATTTCTATTTCTTTTTTCTTGAAAAGTCAAACATTCATCTAAACTATTATTTCTATCTAATTTTATTATATTTTCCATTTTATCACCTTCCTATTTACTATTTTTTATTTTTTCTTCTTTTATTGATAAAAAATTAAATATTTTGTCTTCTGTTTTATAACCAAGAGGAATTTCATATAATATTCCATTTATGTATGCCTCTAATGTTCTTATATATTTAATACAAACAAATTTATTTTCATAATTTAAAATTGATTTTACTTGTCTTATATCTAGAGAGTAATTCCCATTTTTATTAATTATTAATTTTAGCTTATCCTTTGATATTTTAAGTTTATTATAAATAAAATCTAAATATTTTTT
>USJA01000154.1 GCA_900554875.1 uncultured Clostridium sp.
ATAGAATCTGTGAAGAATTTGATAAAATATTATAATAAAATGAAAGGAAAATTATGATTAATAATATTGAAGTGATAAAAAGTGATATAACTGAATTAGAAGTAGATGCAATAGTAAATGCAGCCCACTCTTCTTTATTAGGTGGAGGAGGCGTAGATGGATCTATACATAGAAAAGCTGGAAAACAATTACTGAAAGAGTGTATAAAGTTAAATGGATGTATGACTGGAGAGGCTAAAATAACAAATGGATATAATTTAAATGCAAAATATGTTATACATACTGTTGCTCCAAAGTGGTATGATTTTAGAACTAATAATAAAAAACAGTTATTAGAAAATTGCTATATAAATTCTTATGAATTAGCAAAGAAAAACAAAATAAAAACAATAGCATTTCCTTGTTTAGGAATGGGAGTATATCAAGTTCCATTAGATATTGGAGCAAAAACATCAATTGATAAAGCAATAAAATACGCTGAAAATTTTGAAAAGATATATTTAGTTTGTTTTAAAGAGGAAGAATATAAGTATTATTGTGAATATTTAAAGGAAAAGCAGAAGGATTGTTAAAATATTATTTAATAATTTAAAAAGAAGTGTTAATTTCAATACAAAATTGTATATTTTTAAATATGATTTTTATTTTATCATTAACAAAGGTAAAGCCAATCTTTTAACGTTTCATCACGAATATTTAAATAAAGCAAAAGAAAAGCGTGAAGCAATTACAGACGCTATATTTATAGAATACTTATATAACAGAGCATATGCATTGCTATATATACTTAAAATAAGACAATAATTGGATGTGAATTAAATGAGAACAATAACATTTTATAAATTAGATGGAAAAGTAAAATCAGAAGAAAAAATGGATAAAGAAAATATTTGTCACATACATGGTATGATGACCAAATGTACAATGACAAATGGAATAGAAGAAGTTGGATTTGCAGATCCAACAGGAATTTATAATAAAGAAAAATACGATGGAAAAGTACATGACTATATTTATCTATGGACATGGGATAATTTAGATGAAGATACAGGAAAATTAATAGGTGATGATGAAAAATATAATCAAACATTTAAATCTGTTAAAATTGATGATATAGAAAAAATAGAAGCTATTATATACTCTAATCCACGATGGGGTGGAAAATTAACAAATAAATTTATATTTTATAACAATGATACTAATGAAATAGAACCTGAAATTCCGAAATTTCTAACTAATAAAAGTATGGCAGATAGTAATGAAGATAATCAAAATGAAGAAAAACATATTATTATTTAACTGTAAAATATGAAAATCACTATAGCAATAAAGAATATAACTATATTTCGGATGACACAAGTGTTAAAGTTGGTGATAGAGTTTTAGTAGATATGGCAGGAAAACTAGTAATAGCAGAGGTCTTAGAAATAGCATATTGCAATAAGTTTGATGTTCCATTTCCATTACAGCAAACTAAAAAGATTATAAAAAAAGTTAATGAAGATTTTGATATTACAGATATAGAGTTTTATGATGAAATAGATAGTAAAATGACAAATACTATTAGAATGAATATTGATGATACATATTTTGAATTCGAAATATTTAACTATATAAAAGAACATGAAAACGATGATAAGTGGGCTGATATAAAAATAAATATACACAACAGTAATTTTAAATATTTTAGAAGATCTGAATTGATGACATATGCAGAGGTTGAAGGGCTAATAAATATGATGGAAAAACTATTAAATGATGAGTTAAAAGAAAAAGAAGAAATTGAATTTTATGAACCAGATTTAGAATTTACTTTGTATCCTAAAATTAATTTATGGGATACAGGAAAATATACATATATAAAAGGAGGTCATGAAATACAAGATATTTATATGGAACTAGCTATTAATCTAACAGATAAAAGAGGTGAATATACAGGACAAAAATATATAATGATTTTTGATAGAAAAGAAATTAAAAAAATAGTTGCGTACATGAAAGCAGTGACAAATATAAAATAAAGTATTTAGGAAGACCAACTATAAAAAGTAAAGTCTTTTATGCAAAAATAAACTTTTTTGGATAGAAGAGTATGTAGAAAAATTTTTTATGGGAAAAAAATATCATATGAAATAGAAAAGATTTTATACAACAATTTATGCCATAAAACAATATTAGAAGTGCTCACGACATTAAAATTGCATTTAGAAATATGATGAAAGAAACATTACAAGCATTTACTAGATGTGAATTAAAGGTTGAATAGGCAGAGAAATCAGGAGGTAATTGAGAAATGAATAAAATTTTAACTTTTATAGTAAATGAATATAATGAAATATTATTATTAAAAGGCAGTGAGAATGATCCTCAATTTAAAGAATCATTTTGGTATGTAGTAACAGGTGGATGTGAAAAATATGATTTAGATAGAGAAGAAACTGTTAAAAGAGAAGTAAAAGAAGAGACGGGTCTATTAACGAATAATAATATTTACTTAAACTGGATTTTAGAATATGAGTCTTTAGGAGTACAATGTAAGGAATATGTTTATATAAGTTTTGTAAATAAAGATAATATTATATTAAATGAAGAAAACATAGATTATAAATGGTGTAAATTTGATGAATTTATGGAAAAAATAAATTGGTTTGGAAATAAGCAAATACTAGAAAAAGTTGTAAGTTTAGCAATTAAAAAGAAGTTATTTTTTTAATCGGAGAAAATAGATAAATTTTAAAAGTACAGTAAATACTGTGCTTTTTGATTTTTTAACTCTTTTGAGTAACTGCAAGATATAAATCTCCAGCATCTGGATATATACTACGTATAACTAAGGTTTCTCTTAATAAAATCCAATACTTATCTTTAT
>USJA01000155.1 GCA_900554875.1 uncultured Clostridium sp.
TTTGTTTATTTTTCGTCACTTAAACAATATCATTTTTGTGCTCTCTTTTCAATATTTTATTTTCAATATACTTGTGACATATCTATTTTAAACCTATAAAAATTCAAAATATGTTTCGCAATTTTACTATTCACAACTATGACAAAAAAAAAGACCCTCTTGAGAGGGAAAGAAAATATTTTCTTTTCTGATGAAAACTATCCTAATTGAATTGCAATAAGTACAATATCAGATAAGAAGATTGCAAGAAAGAATACTGAGCTTCCCCAATTTTTTTCACTTGAAATCTCTACGCCCAACTTAATAGCATAGACTATTGCTGCTATACTAGCAAATATTAACCTAATTACTAATAAGTAGGGGTTGCTTCCTGCAACTGTTAAGATAATGTACACTAAAAGTGCAACAATTCCTGCACTATTGCAAATATTATAAAGTCTCCGTTTCTTTTCATCCATAATTAAGTCCTCCTTAAATTCTTTTATTATTGTTTTATTGTTATATATGTTAAATCAAAAAGTTAGGGGAAATCTCTCTCACTAATTAGTGAAAACAAGAATATTTCCTATATTACTTTATATTATACATCATTTAACATAAAATTACAAGTTTTACTGGCTGTGGTATAAAAACAAATGAATTTTAAAAGTCATTTTCTTTTAACAATCTTTATACATAAATTAATTCACTAAAAAAAATTTCTTAGGCTTGTGCCTTAATTGAATTCATTGTACCAACCCAATAAAGCATATCAGTATTTTTCATATCTTCAGTCAAATTGCTTTTAGCTTTTAACTCACTAATAATCTGCCCAACTCTATTATCTGCTGTTTCTTGTATTTCTTTTAAATGTATATTTAATGTTCTATCCATTAGTATTATAGTATATTCAGCTTTTTTGTATTCTTTCAAATATTTCAATCTCATTCTTCCATACTTATTTAAAACAATTTTTTCTTGTTTAGGCATTGCTAGGTTTGGTATATAGTAATATCCCTCTAAATGATATTCAACACCTGTTCTTTCATCAATTTTTGTTTTGGGTAATTTATTATTATTACGTCTTGCTTTGTGTCCATCAAGTTTATAATTTGGCCTCTTAATTTTTTCATCATTAAAAGTATTTTTCGTACTTACTGGATAACTAAAAATGTTTTTCTTATTCATAAGAATATCTCCTTTAAAAATTTAATTAAATTTATATATATATTTTAAGTCGCTTATTGATACCATTTTTATAGCCTGTAATATTGGATTATTAGGGTTTAATGTTACTTGTTTACAAATATTATTTGAAGCTATTTTTTCGTTAGCTCTAAATACATTTGTAATACCCTCTAAGTTTTTTTCTATCTCTAACATATATTGTTCTATGCTATCATCAATTTCTATTGGTTGTTCTAATTTTTCTAATTCTATAACCCCTTTGTTTTCAACTTTACTTGCACATATCTTTGCTAAACAAGTTGCACCTATTTTACCAAAACTTAATCTTCCACTTTTAAATCTTTTACTAAGTACGGTAAAGATTTGGCTTTCCATTATGCCAGGGTTTCTATATTCAATTCCATCTGGTGCTTCTGGCATTTCTATATTTTTTTCTTCTAAAATGTCCTGGTATCTTGGTAACCCTTCACTTAAATAACTTTCTAATTTCTCAATTTTCTTTACATATTTTTCTTCGCCCCCACATTCATATTTTAGATATTTTAGAAAGATTGGTACTTCCTCATATCTTCTTTCAGCAATCAACTTTTCTATGATTCTTCTGTTTTCTTCTTCTGGTATATCTCTAATTATTTCTTGATGTATATGAAAGTTGTCCTTTTGTCTTATTGTATCTTTTGTTGCTAATTTATTTATCCATCTAGCTCCATCTCCATTAAGAATCCTTAATTGTATTTTATCTACATCATACTTTTGAAATATTCTAGCGTCCCTACGTTGTTTCATTTCTTTTGAACTCATAAAACCAACTATATACATTTTTTCTACTAATGTATGTCTTGTATCGTCTTTCTTCCAACCTTCATAAGAAACGTGTAACTTTAATTCTGATTTTACACTACTTTGCTCTTTGTATTCTTTTCCTTGCTTTTCACAAGCTTTTTTATTCTTTGCTTTTTGTTCTTCTCGATCTTTTCCCTGAAGATTTATCCATAATCCATCTGCTTCCTCAAACAGAACTGGAATCTCTTTTATTCCTGGTATTAATTTATCCTTACTATCTAATTTTATTTCTTCTTGTTCTTTCTCAATAATTTTCATACCTTCTTGTATAACAACATTTCTTACTGCTTCGTGGCTTATTGCTATATTTATGTTTTCCATAAGTTGTGATGAAGCGTCCCTATATGAATTTGTTTCTACAGCTGTACTTAATATCTTCTCTACTAAGTTTGCTGATATTTTGCCTATTGCTGTTATATTTACTAATTCATCTAACAGAAAAATATATTTTTTGCATTCTCTTTTCGTGTTTTCATTTTCTATATATTCATAAATTGCTCTTTTATATGTTACAATACCTAATACTGTTTTTATTGAATTTACTTTATATCCCTTATGTCGGAAAATTTTTTTATCTCTGTTTTCTTTAATCTTATTGTCATAATTTTCTAATAATGTCTTTAATATGCAACAACCCAAATTGCACACAAATTTATAGATTTTTTTTTCTAAATCATTGAAATTTATATTATTATTTGCTACAATATTATCAAACATAAATGATCCCCCTTAAAAATGTTACACGCAAATCAACATTTAAGGGAAATTATTTATGTTTTTTCTTATTTTAAAAACATTAGAATCTTTTTTTAATTTTGCCAACTAAAATTTTACACTAACAATGCCAAGTCAGAAAC
>USJA01000156.1 GCA_900554875.1 uncultured Clostridium sp.
AAATTATATATGATATAAATATGTTTTTGTGCATTTTAAATTTAGTTCCTATATATCCATTGGATGGATATAATATTTTAAAAAATTTATTACTATTTAAAGTGAATTATAGCAAAACATTAAATATAATAAATATACTTAATTATATTTTACTTTTCATTTTATTTTTGTACTCGATTTTTATACTTATAAAATTATATAATCCAAGTTTAATATTGTTTTTAATATATTTAATTATATTAAAAATATCATATAGAAAAAACAA
Organism: uncultured Clostridium sp.; assembly: GCA_900554875.1. GTDB lineage: Bacteria > Bacillota > Clostridia > TANB77 > CAG-465 > CAG-465. Next base: position 266 of record USJA01000156.1, read on the forward strand.
TAATATAGCAAAATACTACAATTAAATACATATTAAAATAATGTTTCAAACAAATGACAAAAATATTACAAAATTTCAAAAAAGTACTTGATTTTTTCTCGGAAAAATAGTATCATATATGTAGCTTAAATTTGGGGGTGAATGTAAGTGGCTATTGGAGATATCATTGTTGGCTTGGACTTAGGGGCAACAAAAGTTAGTTGTGTAATAGGACAAGTTAATAAGTTCAGCGAAATAGAAGTAATAGGGTATGGTTTATCTGATAGTACAGGAATAAAAAAAGGGAAGATTATTGACCCTCAAAGTGTATCAAATGCGGTAAGAAATGCCGTTGATGCAGCTGAAGAAGTTTCAGACTTAGTGGTTAATTCCACATATGTAAACATTAAGGGAATGAATACTAGGATTGAAAGAATTGTTATAGAAACAGATGTTGAAAAGCCAAATGATGGAATGTCAATAAATGATATATACAATGCATATTCTAAGGCACAATTATCAGTTTCAATGTCAAATAAAGAGCAAATAATTGATCTACTACCTATAGAATATACAGTAAATGGAAGAAAATACAAAGAGGAGCCTATAGGAGCTTTTTGTAAAAGCTTTTTAATGGAAGCTCAGGTTGTTATTGCAAATGGTGAATATATTGCCGGTGTTCAAAAAGTTTTAAAGTTATCAGGATTAAAACTTGATGGTTTAATTCTTGAAACTTTAGCGACTTCAAATATTGTATTAATGCCAGAAGAGAAAGATATAGGTGTTTTACTTGTAGATATTGGGGGTGGACATACTGACATTTCGGTATATAAAAACAATATAATTGAGTTTTATACAACACTTCCTGTTGGAGGAGATCATATAACAAATGATATTGCTATGACTTTGGATATTACTTCTGACGAAGCAGAAAAGTTAAAGAGACAATACAACTTAGCTATTATGGCTATGATTGCAAATAATCATGAAGTAAAACTAAATAGTAAAATGACAGGTGAAAATGAAGTCATAAGATGCAGTGAAATCGTACAAATTATTGAAGCTAGAGTAAAAGAGATATATCAATTAATAAAGAAAATGATTTCTGACAATAAATTAAACGGAAAAATCGATTGTATGGTCCTTACAGGCCAAGGAATAAGCAATATAGTTGGAGTTCAAGAATTAGCTATGTTAATATTAAAAATTAATCAAGTTAGAATTTGTAATCCAAAACTTATAAATGTTATAAAGCCGCAACATGCAACGGTATTTGGAATGGTAAGATATATAGCAAGTCTTGGAGTAAGTAAACATGTTAATAGCGATGTAGAAATAGTTACCGACCTTACTTTTAGAGAAAAAATAGTTGAAGGATTTAGAGGTTTAAAAGATAAAATAAAAGGTGCATATAACAAAACAACAAAAAACAATGAGAAGGAATAAGGAGGAATTTATAGATGGAAAATCAAGAAATGCAAACAGGTACAGCTACAATTAAGGTTGTCGGAGTAGGCGGCGGCGGTGGAAATGTCATAAATAGAATGATAGAATCTGGACTTAGAGGAGTTGAATTTATTACTGTAAATACAGATAGACAAGCATTAGGTCTATCAAAGGCAAATAAGAAAATTCAAATAGGTGAAAAATTAACTCGTGGACTTGGTGCAGGTGCAAACCCAGAAATTGGAAAATGCAGTGCCGAAGAATCTAAGGCTGAAATTGCTGAGGCATTAAAAGGAGCAGATATGGTGTTTGTTACAGCAGGTATGGGTGGAGGAACTGGTACTGGTGCAGCTCCTATTGTTGCTGAAACATCTAGAGAAATGGGCATACTTACAGTTGCTGTTGTTACAAAGCCATTTCCTTTTGAAGGAAAAAGAAGGACTTCTCAGGCAGAAGCTGGTATTGATGAATTGAAACAATGCGTTGATACATTGATTGTTATACCAAATGAAAAACTATTACAAGTTGTTGAAAAACAAACTTGTTTGCAAGATGCTTTTGATATGTCTGATAACGTTTTAAAGCAAGGTGTTCAAGGTATATCTGACCTTATTACAATACCAGGACTTGTAAATCTTGATTTTGCTGATGTAAAAACCATAATGTTAGATGCAGGTATTGCACATATCGGAACAGGTAGAGCATCAGGAGAAAATAGAGCACAAGAGGCAGCTAGACAAGCAATACACAGTCCTTTACTTGAAACTTCAATAGAGGGAGCAGGCGGAGTACTTATAAATGTGACTGGAGGAAGGGATTTGGGACTTCTTGAAATTAATGAGGCTGCAGAACTTGTACAAAAATCGGTTGATCCAGAAGCTAATATAATATTTGGTGCTGTTATTGACGAAAATTTAAAAGATGAAATTGTTATTACTGTTATTGCTACAGGTTTCAATAAATCACAAGCTTATACTGATTTTAATAATATGCAACTTGATACTGTAGTAAATGATGTTTTAAATCAAAATATTGCAAAAAATAATTCTACTAGTACAATATCATCTAGAAATGATTACTTATCATCAAATAATGATTATAAAAACGATTATAAAATTGATTTAGATATTCCACCT
>USJA01000157.1 GCA_900554875.1 uncultured Clostridium sp.
TTTTTTAGTAAACAGTGATAAAATATTAAAAAATTTTTATTATATATATTAATATATATAAATTTGCTAAATTTTAATTTGGAGGTCATTATTTTGAAAAATAGTCTTTTCAATGAGCTTGTTAGATGCTATAACAGTGGTAGACTAACTACATCAAATCTTAATGAATTTAAGAAAAAATATGATCCTAAGGAGGTAGACGTCGTATGTGCATGCATAATTAATGATCCAGTATTTTTACAAGATTGTATTGACAAGAAATATGAATTATCAATATGCAATGATGAAGTCTTAAGATATACCATATATAATGGGTTTATTGAAATCTCAAGGATCCTTATAAAAATGGGCGTAAGTGTATAAATAAATAATTTGTATTAGCGGGGTGTTATTTTACCCTGCTTTTTATATTAATAAATGGATATATTTCTATTGAAAAAAAAATGGAAATATTATATAATACATAGGAAAATGAGAGGATTAAATATGCAAGTAAAAAAGAGTGGAAAATTATATATAGTAGGAACACCTATAGGAAATTTAGATGATATTACAATAAGAGCTATAGAAACTTTAAAAAAAGTTGATGTTATTCTTGCAGAAGATACAAGACAAACACTGAAACTTTTAAATCATTTTGAAATTTCAAAACATATGATAAGCTATCATAGACATAATGAGGATGATAAGATAGAAAAAATTGTTGAAATTTTAAATTCTGGGAAAAATCTTGCCTTAGTATCAGATGCAGGAATGCCAATAATATCTGACCCTGGTCAAAATTTAGTTAAGTATTTAGTTGAAAATAATTATGATATTGAAGTAGTTCCAGGTGTTACAGCACTTATAACTGCAATTGTAAGGTCTGGCCTTGATTCAACTAGATTTACCTTTGAGGGATTCTTGTCAGTAAATAAAAAACAAAGAAAAGAAAGATTAAAATCTCTTGTAAATGAAACAAGGACAATGATTTTTTATGAAGCACCACATAAGATACTTTCAACTCTTAAAGATATGTATGAATATTTTGGAAATAGAAATATATGTATTGCAAGGGAACTTACAAAGATACATGAAGAATATAGATATACTAATTTTAAAGATGCAATTTTAAATATTGAGGAAAATGGAATAAAGGGAGAAATAGTTTTAGTAATTTCAGGAGTAAGTGAAGATAAAATAAATGAAGAAAAAAATAAACAAATAGAACAAATAAACTCATTAGAATTAGTAAAAGAGTATATGAAGAATGGTGATACAAAAAAAGATGCTATAAAAAAAGTTGCAAAACTAAAAGGTGTAAATAAAGATGTAATATATAAGGAATGTTTGAATATATAAAGAGGTAAAAGATATGAATGAAAAAGAAATAACAAGACTTGATAATATGCTTAAAATTGAGCATGAATTAAATAAAAAGGGATATGAACTTGTGTGTGGCGTGGATGAAGCAGGAAGAGGACCATTATGTGGGCCTGTGGTTGCAGCAGCTGTAATTCTTCCAAAAGATGCTCATATCGAAGGCGTAAATGATTCAAAAAAACTAACAGAAAAAAAGCGTGAAAAATTATATGATGATATTATGCAAAATGCAGTCTCAGTTGGTGTGGGCATATCTGATGTAGATATCATAGAAGAAGTAAATATACTTAATGCAACTAAAACGGCAATGCTACAGGCTATTTCTAATTTAAAAGTAAATCCAGAATATGTGCTTGTTGATGGTAATCAAAAAATAGACACAGATATTCCGCTTGAAACTGTAGTAAAAGGAGATTCTAAATCTGAATCTATTGCAGCAGCATCAATTATTGCCAAAGTTACAAGGGATAGATTACTTATAGAATATGATAAAAAATATCCAGAATATGGATTTGCAAAGCATAAAGGGTATGGAACTAAGGCTCATATTGAAGCTATAAAAAAATATGGACTTACACCAATACATAGACCAAGTTTTTGCAAAAAGTTTGTGTAAGGTAATAAGGAGGATTTATGAAATTTATTTCGTGGAATGTAAATGGATTAAGAGCTTGCGTTACAAAAGGGTTTGCTGATTTTTTTAAAGAATGTGACGCTGATATTTTTTGTATTCAAGAAACTAAAATGCAGGAAGAACAACTTGATTTAATCACCAAAAGCATTTTTGAAGGATATAACATATTCTTTAATAGTGCCATAAAAAAAGGGTATTCTGGAACAGCGGTGTTTTCAAAAGAAAAACCTTTAAATGTGACGTATGGAATTGGAATAGATGAGCATGATAATGAGGGAAGAGTTATTACATTAGAATATGATAACTTTTTCTTTGTAGACTGTTATACTCCAAATGTAAAAAGAGATCTATCAAGGCTTGAGTATAGAATGAAATGGGAAGATGATTTTAGAGATTATCTATTAAATTTAAATAAAACAAAACCAGTAATTTTATGCGGTGACTTAAATGTTGCACATAATGAAATTGATATAAAAAATGCAAAATCTAATGTTGGAAATGCAGGCTTTACTAATGAAGAAAGAGGTAAAATGACAGAGTTATTATCTTCTGGATTTGTTGATAGTTTTAGATATGTCTATCCAGATAAAACGGATGCATATTCTTGGTGGTCATACATGAGGAATGCGAGAGAAAAGAATATTGGTTGGAGAATTGACTATTTTATTACATCAGAAGATATAAAAGATAAAATAAAAGATGCAAAAATTCATAGTGAAATTTTTGGAAGTGACCATTGTCCTGTAGAACTAGATATTGAATTTTAAAAAATATAGGTTTAAAATAGATATGTCACAAGTATATTGAAAATAAAATATTGAAAAGA
>USJA01000158.1 GCA_900554875.1 uncultured Clostridium sp.
AATTTTTAGGGCTAATGTTTAAAAATTTTTGGGACATTTTCAAAAATCATTGACAGAAATGGTATACATAAGTAAAAAAAATACTAGGAAACACTCCTAGTATTAGTATATATCAATTATCGATTTGTATTACATCCTTAATTTCATTTCCATAAAACTCATCTTCATTTGCTACAGGAAGTGCCTCCACTTTTTTTAATTTTCTTTCAATTGTTCTGGATTTTCTTGATGCAAGTTCCATAGTAGAGGATATTTCAAGGAGTTTCTTATTTGTTTTATCAAGCAGATCACCAAACTTTGTAAATTCACTTCTAACCATTCCAAGAAGTTGCCAAACTTCGCTTGTTCTTTTTTCAATTGCAAGTGATTTAAATCCCATTTGTAAACTATTCAGCAATGCAACAAAAGTGGTTGGACCAGATACAGTGATTCTATATTTTTGAGCAATAAATTCGCAAAGTCCTGTATTTCTTAAAACCTCACAGTATAAACTTTCAGTTGGTAAAAACATTATTCCAAAGTCGGTTGTAAATGGTGGTTCAATGTATTTATCATAAATATCCTTTGCAAATGATTTTACAGAATTTTCAAGTTTTTTTCTACATTCATTTACAAGTGATACATCTCCAACATCTTGAGCATCTACGAGTCTTGAGTAATCTTCAATTGGAAATTTAGAATCAACTGGAAGCCATACAAACTCATTATCGTTTTTACCAGGAAGTTTAATTGCAAATTCAACTAAATCATTTGTATTAGGCTTCGTTTTTACATTCTTTTCGTATTGTTCATTTGTTAAAAATTGATCTAAAATTGCACTTAACTGCACTTCACCCCAGTATCCTCTTGATTTTACATTGGAGAATACTTTCTTTAAGTCTCCAACACCTTGTGCAAGATTTTGCATTTCTCCTAATCCTTTATACACAGATTCTAATCTGTCATTTACAAGTTTAAAAGATTCTCCAAGTCTTTTTTCAAGCGTACCCTGTAATTTTTCGTCTACAGTTATACGCATTTTTTCAAGTTTTTCATTATTATCTCTTTGAATTTTTGATAAATTATCTTCAACAGCTTTACGAATATTATCCAGTTTAGTTTCATTAATATTTGTAAGGTTAGCAAGAGACGTTTGCTGAATATTAGCTGTTTCAGCAATTCTTGTACCAATATTTTTATTTAATTCCTCACGTGTTTGCATAAGCATGGAAGAAAGTTCCATCCTAAGTTCTTTAAATTCTTTGGAATTATTTTTATTTTTTTTGTTTGATATAACCATAATCATTAAAACTACTATTAACAAAATGACTACAAATAATAATATTAAAGTTAAATCCATATAAACATACCTCTTTTCAAATATGAAGTAATTATATCAAACAAACATAGGTTTGTCAATTCTAATAATAAAAAAATATGATATATTAGTTTAGCATGGAGAGGTAATGTATGATTTTAAAAATATATATTATATTTTACTTATACTTTCTATTGTTTTTAAAATTGCTTTTTTGTTACTACAAAACTCATTAAATATTTCATTTAAATTAGAAAATGGGCCAATAGGATTTCCATTTAATTTTGAAAGTTCAATGGTAAGGGATACTACGTTTTCAAAATATGCTCTGTAATAGTCCATAACACCATATTTTAATTCTTCATCAATTTTTATATATCCTGTTTCATTTGAATATGTATCCATTGCTAAATTGTGTAGTTTTATATTATCTTTAGATGATATACATTTATCTGGATATCCATAAATTTCACCGCCAGTTGAGTGATAAGAAAAAATAGCAATTAGTTTTGAATTACACTTTGGAAGGTTAAAATATAAATTGGTCAAATATTTATACAAAAATACATTTTCTGGACAACAGTTATCAAGTGGTTTACTTCCAGGATAAGACATAGGACTTGGAATGGTTACAGGAATATCATTGTATCTTAGTTTTGAACATTTCCACTTACTTCTCAAAAATTTCATTTCACAAAATTTATGAAGTGAGTTAGAATTTGGATCATATCCGAGTCCATTAGCTGACCAAACGGGTAAAATTCTTGAATCCAAGTTACAATTTATCAAAATGTTGTTTACGCATTTTATCATACTAGTATTATCAATTAAGTTACATGATGTTTTAAGTATATTTTTATATAATTTTTCTTTTTTAACGTTTTTTAATGCAACTTTATCATCTAAATTGTAAGCATTAAGATATTTTTGTGAAATTTCCTCAATTTCATAGTTATTTAAATTTTTTAAGTTAAAATAAACTTGGGAGGAGGAAATAATAAAACCTTCTGGATTTAATAGTGGAATAAAATGAAAAGTGTATTTTTTAGAAAAGTAATAATAGAGATTATCATTTAAAATAATAGTTAATATAAACTCTAAAACAAAAAGAGAGGTTACTGTTTCACAGCCATGTGTATTTGAAAGTATAACAACATGTTTGGTTCCAGTTCCAATATTATATGAGTTTAAAGGATATCCAAATGAAGAATAACATAATGTTGGTTCTTTTTTTAATCTGTGTTCATATTTGGGATTATTGCAGAATTCATTTAAAAGCTTACATATATCGTTATATGAAAGTATAAATTTCTTTAAATACATTTTATCCATAAAATCACCTAATAAATAATATTGTATAGAACTACATTTATGCAAAAAACTCATAAACATTAAGTTTATGAGTTTTAAATGAAAATAATCTTCCGGCTGTGCCGGTAGTAAAGTAGGCTTAAGCTTTGTAGCA
>USJA01000159.1 GCA_900554875.1 uncultured Clostridium sp.
GGAGAGCAGGATGAGCAGGCTGGCGGCTATGCTCCCTATCCATTGCAAGCGGAGGACCCGTGTATGTTTTTTAATGATTCATTATCATATATAAATTGGAAACAGGATTTCTATAATGATGTCCTTTCTGGAAAAGCAGAATATTTTAGCTATATAATTGATAATAAAAATGACAAAATTAAATAGAGATGAATACTCATCTCTATTTAATTTTTTGGTCAATTTCATACTTTTTTTCTTTTAACCTTGTAATTATTGAATAATCTGAAATCTTAAGATTTTCATTAATTCCAAGACCTATTTTAATATCACTATTAAAATTATGAAAATCACTTCCAACAGTTGAAATTAAATTATATTTTTCACATAATTCAAGAAGTTCTTCTCTTTTCTCATTACTATTATGTGGATTATATACTTCTATTCCACAAAGCCCAGCTTCATTAAATATTCTAATAAAAATGTCTAAATCATTATTATTTAGTTTAAGGCTTTTTGGATGTGCAAGAACTGGAACACCACCACATTTAATTATTGTATCAATTAATTTTTCAGGTCCCATTTTTTCTCTTTCAACATACGCATTTTTTCCAACATCAAGAAACTTTGAATATGCGTGTACAGGTGATACGGCATATCCTTTTTTAAAAAGTGTATATGCAATATCGTATCTTCCAATACTTTCTTTTTTTACTTCTCTTACAACTTGACCCGAAGTAATATTAATTCCCATTTGATCTAATTTAGATATTATCTTTGTAACAGTTTTCTTTCTAGTTATTTCGTACTCATCAAGAATTTTGTATATCTTCCTGTTAACAAAGTATGCTGTAAAATGGCACACATGTTTTTTTGATAATCCATATTCTATAAGACTAGAACCAATTTCAATTCCTGGTATGATTTCAAGATTATCTTTAGCAATATTTCTTGCAAGTTCAAGTGATGAAAGATTATAGTGTTCTGTAAAAGAAATTGTTCTTACATTATTTTCTATTGCACTTTTTACAATGCTTTCTACACTTTCTTTACCATCTGAAAAATTACTATGAATATGTAAATCTATATATTGTGGATTCATTTTTTATCCCTCCTAAAATTATTTTAGAGATTATTATTAATTTATCCACATTATATCATTAAACTTTTTTCTTGTAAATATTTTTTATATATTATCAATTGGTATTACTTATCTTCAAAATTTTTTGATAATAACTTTAAAAAACTAATTTTAATACTTCCAATTTTATAGTTATTTATTTCTAAGATTTTAGAGATGCCATTATTAAAAAAAAAAAAGAACACCCTATGGTGTTTCTTCCTTAATGCATATTTTATCTATATTTTACCCTTTTTTGCCAATTGCTTCCAGAATAATACACTGCAATAATTTGTACTTCTTTTATATCTTCAATTATCTTATAAAAAACCATAAAGTTTTTTACCATTATTTTTCTAATATCATTTTTTCCTATAATTTCGTTATCAATAACGTTATATATATCAGCTGTATCTTTTAATTTTGAAATTTCTTCTTTAAAAGCTTTACTATGTTGCTTAGCAATTTCTGGCTCCTTTAATTTTTTCTTTATATATATTATAATCTTTTTTATATCCTCCTTGGCTTCATCTAAAATCTTCACATTATATTTATTCATTTTGTTTCACCCCAGTTATAAACTATCAATTTCTTCAAAAGCCTCATCTATTGTAAGCATTTTCGCCTTTCCACTTTCAATTTTTTCCATTCTTTTACTCAATTTTTTCTTTAAATCTGCATTATCTTTTATAATTAGTTCATCAGGCATAGTTTCCTCAATATATTTTGAAGTTAAATAATCAGCATAGTTCAATAACTCTTTTGCAACTGAATCTGGAATCAAATCAATTGTATTATATAATTCTTGTTTTGTTGAAGTCATTTCTATGTACCTCCTTATTTGTTTATCCTATATAATTATTTTACTATATTTTTCACATATTATCAATAATTTTACTAGAATTTTATATCACAGTTTTTTATTAAAAAATTTATTTAAATCACATATAAATTATATTATAATAGTTTAACAATTCTATATTCAATTGAACTTCGAGGAAAAATTAAAGGACTTCTATTAAAAAGAAGCCCTTACTATATTAAATTATAAATAACTTACTATATCCTCAAATGTATCATATCCACTTTCACTATTGATATGCCCTGCATTAGGTATTAAAATTTGCTCCGTTGCAATCTTATCTGCAAAATCTTTTTCAACTTCATATTTTACATATGGATCATTGTCTGAATAAAAACAAATTATTTCATCAGCATGATGTTTTACATCTTCAAAGTTATCAAAATACATTGATTTATTCACATTATCATACTCTTCATTTATTCCTAAATAGTTCTATCTGTGCCGCAGCATCGCTTTGGCTTTCTCGGCGTCCTCCTCGCGGACGACGACCTGTGCGGGCATGGTGCCTATGGGGTATATGGCCGACATATATTCGTTGCGGATCATCGACCAGATACCTGCGCTGTCGAGCATCGATTTGGCGATCTCGGCTTCGGTGATGGTGTTGTATTCCGCTAATACAACCATGGTTTCGTCTTGCATAATTTCTCGGTATTGGTTGGATATTTAAAGTTAAGCATTTTGTTGATAAAATGCAATAGCCCTGCCACGAAATCTGCGGAAATATCGCTATCTTTGTTCAGCCATAAAAACAGGAGTTAGAACCAATCGGAAGAGCACACGTCTGAACTCCAGTC
>USJA01000160.1 GCA_900554875.1 uncultured Clostridium sp.
TATAAAAAATTGTATATTTAAAAATTGTAATTTATCTAATTCAAACCTGTATAAATCTACTTTAAAAGATGTGATTTTTGACAATTGTAGTTTGGTAGGTGTAAATCTTCCAGAAAGCTTACTAAATAATGTTACAATTGAAAATTGCAAAGCAAACAGCATAATACTAGATGAAAGTAAAATAAGTAATCTTAGTATTGGTTTTTCATTATTTAATTTTTCTTCCTTTGGAAACTGCAATTTAAAAAATATCTGTTTTAATAATGTTGAATTTATAGGGGCAAATTTTTCAAATTCTCCTCTAGATGGTATTGACTTTTCTACTTGCAACATAGAGGGAATATCTGTCATGCAAAATGATTTGCAGGGAGTAACATTTAGTGCCTCACAAGCATTAGAATATGTTAAACTACTTGGAATAAATATATCATAACTAATTATTAATAAAACTCAGGTTTTTTACCTGAGTTTTTACTTTCAATATCATATGTGACCAAAAAATATTTTTTCAAGAGAAGAGAAAACATCAATATCCATAACATAATTAACATTTAAAATTAAAAGCACGCTACACCATGCTGCACATCCAATAAGAGTGCTTCCCATTATAACATGTGATTTCTTAGGAAGACGAGATTTATTTAAAATATAGAGAATAATACCAATAAATGGCATTACAAATGACACCAATACCAAACCTACACCGCTTTTATCATTTTTGGCATATATTTCATCAGCTATTTCATCATCTACATTTAATCCATTTGAATATACAAGCAATTCTTTGCATCTTTCACAATAATGGCCTTTTCCACGAATATACTCACCACAATTTCTACAAAACATAATAACAACCCCTTAATATTATTATTGCAAATGCAATTACTTTTTTCTTCTAATTACGGTACCAGTAACTAGCTTATCAAAAGGAATTTTAATTCTTACCTTTTGTCCCTTTTTACCAGGATTTATTGTAGGAATGCTTTCACCTGTATCTACATCATAGAGTTCCTCAATTTTAAATTTACCTACATCTAAAGAATTCCAAAATAAGACCTCAAGCCTATCACCAATACTTAATTTATTCTTAATTTCAACTAAATAAATGTGATTTTCCTTATCAAATACATCAATAATTTTTGCTCCGTATTCATAGTTCATATTTTCGCTTTTACCATCTAAATCATGTATATCTTGATTCTTATCATCAGTAAAATAGAATTCAGAAAGCCCTCTTGTCTTTACTTTTTCTAGTTCATCTAAATATTTTGCATAATGAAAATCTGATTCTTTTCCTTTTTTCTTTAACTCATAGTATTCATCGATAGCTTGTCTATATGTTCTTACAACCGTTGCCAAATAATATTCAGTTTTAAGTCTACCTTCAATTTTTAAACTTTCTACACCCATATCTATAATAGTTGGAATTTGTTTAATAAGGCACATATCTTTTGAAGAAAATAAATATGTTCCCTTTTCGTCATAATCTAAATTTATTTTACTTTCAGGATTATTTACTTCACTTGCCGTTATATTATACTGCCATCTACAAGGTTGTGCACAATCACCTTGATTAGCACAACGATTTGCTAAATATTTACTTAAGTAGCATCTTCCAGAGTATGCATAGCAAATTGCACCATGTATAAACATCTCAACATCTAAATCCTTGGGTTTATTTTCCATTATATACTTTATCTTTTCTTTACTTAACTCCCTTGAAATAACTACTCTTTTTGCACCAAATTTTTTCCAAAATTCTGCTGCATGTAAACTTACAGTATTTGCTTGTGTACTTATATGTATTTCCATATTTGGTGCTATATTTTTTATTGTATTTATAACTCCAACATCACTTGCAATTATTGCATCTGCTCCTAGTTTATCTAATCTTTTAACTTCGCTTTCAATTTCATTATAGTCTTCATCCATAGCATAAATATTTAATGCCACATATACTTTTTTACCTATACTATGTGCATATTTTATTGTATCAGCAAGTGTATCACTGTTTATCTCAGCTCTTGTTCTAAGAGAAAGCTTTGATGTTCCAGCATATACAGCATCAGCCCCATACATAAAAGCAATTTTTGCCTTTTCTAAACTCCCAGCAGGTGCTAGCAACTCTACTTTTTTCATATTTACTTCTCCTCATCATTATTTAACACATTAACTATTTCATTTCCAATTTTATCAAGGCTATAGTCTGTTATAACTTTTGAATTTTCACAAAAATAGCTTACATACTTTAAACTATCCATAACAGGAACAACTTCATTATTTATATCGTGAAAAATTGTTACATTATTTAATTTTTTCCTACTTTTAAACAAATCTTTCCTTATTGTATCGTTAAAAAAGTCTATAATTCTTACCATATCGTTTTTACTTTGTTTTTTAGCATTTATTTTATATAAATCATTTAGATCATAAATTCCAATTTTAATTCTAAATAATTGTTTTATATTTATTGCTGGCGTATCCAAAACTATTCTTTCAAAATTTAAGTCAAATTCTTGAATTGCAGCAAGTGTTATATATGCACCTAAACCAGTTGATATTACATTCAGATTATAGTTTGGATATTGATCTTTTAGAAAGCTATGTATAATATTTAATCTATCCATATACTTTTCTAAATTCATATTTTCTTTAAATTTATGCGAATGTTTATACATTTTTCCATACTCAAAATATACAAC
>USJA01000161.1 GCA_900554875.1 uncultured Clostridium sp.
TTTTTAATTTTTTTTTGAAAAAGCATTGACATTTGATAAAAAATAATGTATTATATATTAGCAATACATTTTGTGGGCCATTAGCTCAGTTGGCAGAGCACTTGACTTTTAATCAAGTTGTCCGCAGTTCGAATCTGCGATGGCTCACCATTTTTTTAATTGGCCCGTTGGTCAATCGGTTAAGACACCGCCCTTTCACGGCGGAGTGAGGAGTTCGACTCTCCTACGGGTCACCAATGTTTTGCATTTGCTTGAATAGCTCAGTTGGTAGAGCAACGGTCTTGTAAACCGTAGGTCGTCAGTTCGACTCTGACTTCAAGCTCCAAAAAAAATATCAAGCCAATCATAATGAAAGGCTTGATATTTTTTATCATTTTATACTCAAAAAAGCTATAAAAATAGGGCAAAATGTATTGACTTCAATTTTCCCCTATTTTAAACTTATTTTTTTATACTCATTATCTTATTGTCTTTATATTTCATTACTAATTCTAATAAAATCCTCTATTTCAAGCTGCTCTGCCCTAACATTTCCATCAATACCTAATTTATTAAACAGCTCAATTAATTCTCCCTTTGTTAAATTATTAAATTTGGTTGAAAATAAAGAATTAATCATAGTTTTTCTTCTTTGAGCAAATGCACTATGTACTAAATTTATAAAAATTTCTTCATTTTCTACGGTATATCTTTTATTTTTCTTTAAAATTATAATTGCCGATGTTACATTTGGAGCGGGTATGAATGACTCTTTTGGAACTGTAAATGATATATTAGCTTCCGATAAATACTTTACCATTAAAGTAAGTATTCCATAATCCTTAGTATTGCAATTTGCAACCATCCTCTGTGCAACTTCCTTTTGTACCATAACCACTACTTCTGTTATTCTAGTTGAATCCTGTAATAACTTAAATATAATTGGTGTAGTAATATAATATGGCAAGTTGGCTACAACTTTAACATTTTTAAAAGTTATGTTCTTTTCATCCTCTATCTTTTTTATTTCCTCGTCTATGTTTACTTTTAGAATATCCATACTTATTAGTTTATAATTTTTTTCATTTTTAAATCTATCTGTTAAGACATTAATCATATTTTGATCTATTTCTACAAGTAAAGAGTATGTTGCCCTCTTTAAAATATAATTTGTTAAATTACCAAGACCTGGTCCTATCTCTATAACTAATTCATTTTCTTTAATATCTGCAACATCAACTATATTATTTAATATATTGTCATCAACTAAAAAATTTTGTCCAAAACGCTTATTTGCTCTTAAACCATACTTACTTAATATAGTTTTTGTTTCTCTTAACGTATTCATATTTTTTCCTTTCTTTTAAAAAGTGATTGCTAGATTTACTCCAGCAATCACCCTTATTACTTCTAATTTATATTATAATCCACCATTATTTATTAATGCATTTTTTATATTTATAACTGAATTACTATATCCTCTATTCAAAATACCTTGACTATAACATGAGTTATAATATGCACCTTCACCCATATTATAAGCATTTAAACCATATACTTCAACTGCTTCTCCTGAAACCTTTGATCTTGCAGAATTTAAATAATTTGCTAGCAAGTAAACACCTGCTGTCATATTATCATATGGATCTAATAAATTAGTTATTCCTAGCTTCCTACTTAAGTTGGCTTGATTTGATATATGAATTTGACAAAGTCCATATGAGTTTCCTCCACCAACTGCGTTTGGATTAAAGCCACTTTCTTTATACATAACAGCTAAAAATAATTCATACTGCACTCCATATTGTTGACATAGGTTATATGCATATTTTTGTTGCTCAACAGGTAGTGAAATATTATATTGTTTAAATCCTTCATCTGTAATTATTGAAGTTGGTATATTTATGCTAGAGCTTCTTGAAGCAAGGCTAGATCTTGTTCCAACCTCTACAACTTTATTTTTTGCCTCTGTAATGACATTACTGCTTAGCTCTGCTCTATATACTTCTGAGTTATCATTATATCTTACTAAATATTTAGTTAATTTTTTTCCTTCTTCTCCCTCTTGAACAACATTTTCAGTTCCTACATCTATACTCGAATTATCATTTTTTTGCTCTTCAAAAGGAATTGCTTCTTCAACATCCTCAAGTTTTGCTACCATAGGTGCATATTCTTTTTTTACCTGACTTTCATCAAATTTTAAGATTTCATTATTTGAATATACTTTTATTTCAGTTCCGTTTTCTATCTTATTTTCCCTACTTGGCTCAACAGTTGAATTTTCATTAACATAAACTTTATTTTGCAATAAAAATCCGTCAACTGTGTCTGACAATGTTTTTACACTAGTTTTTTGTCCATAATAATCTATTGTTACAGTCTTTACATTAGTAGAAATAACAAGTAATCCAGCTGTAGCAAACAATAAAATTAAAGTGATTACTATAAACGTTTTTCTAATTTTATATGCTTTATCTTTCTCCACAGAAATCCTCCTTAAAACATATCGTGTCCATATTATACTATAATTTTTATTCTTTGTCAATTTTTTTATGCATAAATGATTTGTCTCTTCTACATAATAATGTAACAAAAGTGGCTATTTTTAGGGTATTATATTCATATCTAACATTTTTGTTACATTATACTATATATTTTATTATACATATATTTTTTTGCTAGATC
>USJA01000162.1 GCA_900554875.1 uncultured Clostridium sp.
CTATAATTTTTAATTATTACTTTTCCATCTTTTATAACAATTTCGGGCTTATTTCCAGATGTATATATTAGATTTTCTATAATAGATCTATTGTATGTTAAATTCAGACTATTTCTATTATAAAATAATATATCAGCCTTATCTCCTTCATCAATACTTCCCGAATTTATCTTCATATATCTAGCAGGATTGACAGTAATCATATCTAATAATTCACAGCTATTCAAGTTGGTCAATAACGCTGTTACTCTTAAACTATCTAATAGTGATAGTGAATCATTTGTTGCAGGTCCATCTGTTGCAATCATTACATTAATTTTATTGTCCAATAATTTTTTTACATTGCAAGGTTTATTTTTTAGTTTCAAGTTACTACTGTGACATGCCACAACTGATACTTTATTATCTTTCAATAGATTTACATCACCATCATCCAAATAATTGCAGTGTACTAATAAAGTATTTTCATTGAGTAATTTATATTTATTCAACAGTTCTATTGGTGTCATTCCATATTTTTTCTTAATGTAATTAACTTCTTCAATAGTTTCGCAAATATGCAAACTTAATTTAGTTTCTTTATTTCGATTCAAAAAATTAGAAATCTCAATTAAAGTTCCTTCATCTATCCATTTTACAGAATGTAGCCCTACAAAATATTCTACATTACCTATTTTTTGTAAAGAATTAAATTTTTCTTCAAAATCTATTTTATAATCTTTTAATTTTTTAGAATTCATCATAGGATATCCTAAAAAAGCATTAACAGGAAATTTAAACACATTAGGCCATCCTCTAACTCCAAATACAGTTAATGTTCCATTTTGTATAGATTCCAAAACAACATTATTTATTGAACTATTTCTAATTTCATCATTAATTTCTTTAAATTTATCATGAAATTTTTCTCCTAATAAAATATATTCCTCTGTTGATAGATTTTCCTTATATCCTCTTAAAAAATATTCTCCAAAATGAATATGTGCATTTAAAAATGCAGGTAAAAGTATATATTCTTCTGCGTTTATCAGTTGATAACTTGGAATTATTTCATTTCCTAAATATGTAATTATCCCATCTTTTATTCCTATATTGACTTGTTTTATTTCTCTTTTTTGATTTTGGGTTACAACTAATCCATTTATTATTAATAAATCTAACATTATTATCTCCTATTTTTTAGGTTTTCCAATCCAAGTACATAAATAGTTTTCATGTACTAATTGCTTTTCTCTCTTTTTATATTCAATATTATCATTAAAATTAATTTCTTTAAAGCAGAATGGATCTCTTGCATACAAATCCTTTTTACCTGTTTCACATTTTTTATATGTATATGCCATTGCAAAACATCCACCTCTACAGATTTCCGCCTTATCGCAATCCTTGCACCCCTCTATTTTTTTATAATTTTCCTTTCTAATTCTAAAGCTATTAAATTGTTCTGAATTAACTATATCCAATATATCATTAGTTAGCAAATCTCCTACTCTATAATCATGCATATATACACATGGAGATACGGGAATTTTCCCATCTGGTGTTATTGAATTAATTCTCATAGAATATATACCACACGCACATCCCTTAATTTTATTATTATCAACTAAACCAGATAAAGTAGGTTCACTTAATTCTACTGTATCGCATTTTTTAAATAAATATTTGTAATTTTCAATGACTTGCTCTTTACTAGGTACAAGTTGAAAATGCTTTGGCTGAATTGGCTTTAATAAATTAAATCTTATGTTTGAATCATATTTTTTTGCCAACTCTAACAAAGCATCTATACGATCTTTTGTAAAATTCCAATTCATTGCACACATTATAATACCTGATTCAATATCATTATCTTTACATATTTCTAGAGCTTCAATGGCATATTTATATACATCTCCACCTCTGTTTTCATTATGCTCTTTTTCATAAGGAGAATCAAGGCTAATATCTACATCGTTTAATAATTTTAAACATTCTGGGTAAACATTTTTTAGAGCAATTAAACTTATTCCTGATGTTGTTATCCCTACTTTTATGTTTCTTTTTGTTAACTCTTTCAATATATATGGTAATAAACTATCTTGAACTTTTAAACCATTGGTAAAAATTGGTTCATTCCCCCCTAAGTTAATAGTCTCTACTCCTATTTTTTGTACTTGTTTAATTACTTTATCAACAATTTCTTTTGTGAGATTTTTCCCTTTTTCTCTAACACTCATTGAATAACAGTGTTTACATCTACAAGGGCAATCATTTCCTAATGTCCAACCAATGTTTTTAATTTTTTTTTTGTTTTCTCCGTTTCCATTTTTAATCTCCTTCCAAAATTTCTTTTCTTATTTTTTTCATTTGCATTTTTCTATTTTCATCTTTTAATACATTTATATCTGAATTATTTTTTAGATAATCCATATATAATTCTTCGTATAAATTTAAATAAATTTTATATTGTTTGTATGCATAATCTTTTTCTGTAATATTCCATAATTTAAATAAATTATCTTTTTCATCTCCTATTTTAGTATTTTTTTCTTCTTTCTTTATTATATTCTTTTTATTTGCTAATATATAAAGTAAAAATTCACAATCATTTTTTTGTCTTATTCTATTAATATAATTTAAAATCACTTTTATTTTATTATCAACTATTCCTACATTTTTTAAGCA
>USJA01000163.1 GCA_900554875.1 uncultured Clostridium sp.
GCCACTGGTGTTCCTCCTAATATCTACGCATTTCACCGCTACACTAGGAATTCCGCTTACCTCTCCTGCACTCTAGCACTACAGTTTCAGCTGCAGGCTTAAGGTTGAGCCCTAAGTTTTCACAGCTGACTTACAGCGCCGTCTACTCGCCCTTTACACCCAGTAAATCCGGATAACGCTTGGACCCTACGTATTACCGCGGCTGCTGGCACGTAGTTTGCCGGTCCTTTTTCTTCAGGTACTGTCACTTTCTTCTTCCCTGATAAAATAAGTTTACAATCCGAAGACCTTCTTCCTTCACGCGGCGTCACTGGATCAGAGTTTCCTCCATTGTCCAATATTCCCAACTGCTGCCTCCCGTAGGAGTCTGGGCCGTATCTCAGTCCCAATGTGGCCGGCCAGCCTCTCAGCTCGGCTACTGATCATCGTCTTGGTAGGCTCTTACCCCACCAACTAACTAATCAGCCACAGGCTCATCTTTTAGCGGATTTCTCCTTTGACCTCTCTTAGATGCCTAAGTGTGGTCTTACGCGGTATTAGCTAGGATTTCTCCTAGTTATTCCCCTCTAAAAGGCAGATTACCTATGTATTACTCACCAGTCCGCCACTAAAATTTACAATAAATTGTCTCTTAGTAAACTAATTAACTCTTTAAGCGTAAATTTTCGTTCGACTTGCATGTCTTAAATGCGCCGCCAGCGTTCATCCTGAGCCAGGATCAAACTCTCGTTTAAAATCCTTTTTTCTCATAACTTCTGCTATGCGAATTTACTTTGTCTTTTATTGACGGTTGCACTCTTCGTACAACCATTTTTGGTTCGTATATGTATTGTTTATTTTTCAATGTGCTTGTCACATTTTTGCGACTGTATTTAGTTTAACATCTTTTATTAAACTTGTCAACAGTTTTTTCAAAACTTTTTTATTTTTTGATTACTTTTTTACATAAGTTTGTAACCATTTTTTAATGTTTTGTTTGCGACTTAATTAGTTTACCATTTTTGTATCATTTTGTCAATACTTTTTTCGACATTTTTACAAAAAAATTTACAAAAAAATTGAGTTGGCTATATAATACACAACCAACCCTTAATTTTATAACATTTGCATGGATTTTGCAATTAAATAATTGTATAAATTTGCATGTCTAATTTCATCAGTAAGTATCTCCATCACAACGGCATATTTATTTTCATCTGGCATAGCAGCCATAATTTTTCTATATCTTTTTACAGCATCAAGTTCACCCATAAGTGCTTTTTTTAAATTTCGTCTGTAATTTAGCATATTATCCACATTTTTTTCATCTCTATTTTCCGGTAATTTTTTATTCGTTAATTCAAAATATAAATTTCTAAGTAATAAATTGTGTTTCTTTTCATCAGATATAATACTATTGATAATTTCTATGTCCTCTTTATTAGAAGTAAGCGAAAGTAACATTGTATAAAAAGCTGCATCTTCAATTTCCCCCTCAACAGAATCTTTTATAGATGCTAATGCGTCCTTTAATTCCACCGTCATTTCACTTGTTCTATTATATGTATAACCATAATATGGATAATTTCTACTGCACATATTTCTATAGTAATTATTAAATTTTATTGCTTCCATTTTTAAACCTCCACATTATATAGTATGTACATACCTACTTTTTGGTTAAAATAAAAGTTATATCTGACTATAAAAACAGATTTAAATATATAAATAACATAAATATTTTTCCCTAATTAAAAATATTTTATATTAACTATTATTCTTTTAATCACATTTATATTTTGGCATATTTTAATTATTTACTATGTGATATAAATTTTTCCCAAATTCATAAAACATATCAGACCAAATTCCTAGTATGGAAAAAACAATAGCAAATAAAAGAATCAAACCAAAAGTCAGCAAAACATTTCTTTTTATTCTTGATGCACTATTTATATTTGAATCAATCTGTTGTTTTAATTTTGATAGCTCATTTTCTAATATTTCTAATCTTTTTTCATGGTTTGATTCATTAACATTTACTCCCAGCAAATCATTAACCGATACACCTAATATCTCAGATAGTTTCATAAGTAATTGAATATCTGGTACAGAAATGCCTTTTTCCCATTTGGATACTATTTTAGGTTTTATATTTAACTTATTAGCCAATTGTTCTATTGAAATACCTTTCCTATTTCTAAATTCCTTTAAATTTTCTTTAAACATATATATTCCCCCAATGTTTATTTTATCAAAACTTTGTATACAAACAATTAAATATGTTAAATTTTAATCTTAAACTTACCACCTAATATCTATTTTGACCTATTTTTAAATATTATTCCAAATAAAAGTCCAAAGGATACACCAAAACAAACTCCGATTCCAATTCCTAATACATTATTTAATATATTAACGAAAATTAAACTCCAAAGTATAGCCATGACTATTCCAATTATTACCCCAATAATTATATTTTTATTTTTCATATAAAAACTCCTCTCAATCAAAAATACCTAATCTGTTAAATATTTTACACTATTTAATTGCAAAAGTCCAGATTAAAATCTTTTAATAGTAAATAAAAATCCCCCAGCTAAGCTGGGGGTATTTTAATATGCGCCTATAAGGCTTTGTTACTTGCAGTGCCTCAAGGCACATAACCATCTTGACGCGT
>USJA01000164.1 GCA_900554875.1 uncultured Clostridium sp.
CTTTTCAATATTTTATTTTCAATATACTTGTGACATATCTATTTTAAACCTATATATTACTCAAAAAATTATAACAGATGAAACTATAAAAAACATTTTTTAACTTTTAACAATCTAACTAAATATTAAAGTACAAAAAAATGATAGTAAAAATTACTATCATTTTTAATCTTTTCTTGAACCAAATAATCTTAACAACCTTAAGAATATATTAATAAAATCAAGATATAATTCCATAGCACAATATATAGCTAATTTATCATTACTACCATCTACGCTTTCAGCAAGTTGTTTTACTTTTTGCATATCCCACGCTGTTATTCCAAAAAATGCAAATAAAATTATCCAGTCAAGAGCAATATCAAGCATTGAACTTCCTATAAATAAGTTTATTAAACTTATTATAACTCCAACAAACAAAGTTACAAGTAAAATTGTACCTATTTTATTTAAATCCCTCTTTGTTACCTTACCATAAAATGCACAAATTCCAAAAACAGCTGCTGCTGCAAAGAAAATATATACAATAGAAGATAACTTATAAACATAAAATATTGTTGATAAAGTGATTCCATTTAATATTGCATAAATAAAAAATAATACTGCAACTAAACTTGGTGGCATTTTTTTTAGAAGTAGTGAAAAAATTATAACCACTAACACTTCTACAATTAATAAAACTGGCCAAATTTCTATAAAATTAGCTGTAAAACCTGTAACATAAGAAAATGCTGATACAAACGCTGTAGCAAGTAACCCTAAAAACATCCATAAAAATGTTTTTAAATATATGTCTTTATGTACTTCCACATTTTGAACAGGATTAATATTTTGTTCCACTAAAATTCCTCCTTACATATATTATAATATATAATTATATATTCTATTACTTTTATTTAAATTTGTCAATAGTTAGAAAAAAGTAGCCAAGATTATAATCCTAGCTACTATTATGCATAACACTAAATTACTTTCTTAAATTTAATTTTGAAATTAAATCTCTATATCTTTCAACATCTTTAGATTCAAGATATCTAAGTAATCTTTTTCTCTTACCAACCATTATTAAAAGTCCACGTCTTGAGTGATTATCTTTTTTGTGTACTTTTAAATGCTCAGTAAGTTCATTAATTCTTTCAGTTAAAAGAGCTACTTGAACTTCTACAGAACCTGTATCTTTATCAGCTCTTGCAAAACTTGTTAGAATTTCATTTTTTCTTTCTTTAGTCATTTTTTTCTCCTCCTTTTTATTATAACTTGCCTATAACTAAGAAATAGTACGAGGATACTAATTTCCGAGTAATAGGTGAAATATATATAAATGGTTAAACCAATTATATCAAATTTATTATTTACCTACAATGTATGGATATGGATTAGTAGGTACTCCATTAAATCTTACCTCAAAATGTAAATGAGGTCCTGTAGTATATCCAGTCATACCTATTTTAGCAATCATTTGACCTTCAGTTACCTGTTGACCAACTGAAACGAATAATTCACTACAGTGAGCATAATACGTTGTCATTCCATTTCCGTGATCTATTTTTACATGAAGTCCATAACCACTTCCCCAACCAGCAAACGTAACTGTACCTGTTTTGTAGGCATAAATTGCAGTACCAACTGCTCCACCCAAATCAATACCAGTATGACCAGAATAGCCCATATATTGACAATTTATTCTTCTATTTACAGTAGGCCATACACCTCCGCCAGTAGCCTGGACAGAAGTTGCACCGATTGTAGCTGCAGTCTGAATTTGGTTTGAGTTATTAGTTGTATTCTTAGATGAAACCGTTGCTTTAGGAGTCTCTACAGGTTTATTTCTATCTACAATGTCTTTAAGAATATTATCTGCTCTTTCAACAGTTGTAATTTCACCTTTATCTTCTAATTTTTCTTCTTTTACTTCTACATTTAATTTTGATACCTCTGCTTTAAGATTCTCTGCATACCTATCTGCATCATCTTTAGTATCAAATTTCATTTTATTTTCACCATCTACAGCAACTTCATAAACTGTATATTCTGTTTTCATTTCAGATCTTAAATTAGTATAAACATTTTGTTTAGCAATAA
The DNA here is from genome assembly GCA_900554875.1 of uncultured Clostridium sp. Lineage (GTDB taxonomy): Bacteria > Bacillota > Clostridia > TANB77 > CAG-465 > CAG-465. The sequence continues at coordinate 2,083 of USJA01000164.1, forward strand.
GCGAATCTCTTGTATAACTTGTTTCAAAAGTTGGTTCACTTTCCAAATAAACTTTAACATTGGAATCAATATTTTGTTTCTCAGTAACTAAGTCATTGTATACCTCATCAAATTGTTGCTCAGATGAAAAGTATCCAACAAACTTGCCGTCTATATATGCTTTTACAGTTGGCTTATATGTATTAAGGACAGTTATTAAAACAGCACTAAATATTAGAACTAAAGCCAAGATTGTAAAGAATATAAACCTTAGTGTACCAAGCACACTTCTCTTTTCCATATCTATATTTTACACCTTCCTTTTTTAGGTCGACATTTTCTATTATAACACATTATGCAAAATATGTCAAATTTTCAAAATTCATCATGCTGAAAGTTCCCTGTTTTCTATGCTAATTGTAACATATAGTATATTATATGTCAATAATATAACAAAGATTTTAAAAAGCCTTAATTTTACGACATATAAGGTACAAAGTTTTGTATGTCATATCTGCATGACTTACAGTTGTTTTTTGTAAACCTTTATCCTTATTTTAATTTATATAACAATATTTCACTTACA
>USJA01000165.1 GCA_900554875.1 uncultured Clostridium sp.
TATTGGTGATAAATTTGAAAGAAAATTATCTAAAATTAAAGAAAATTACTGCATTTATTATTATTTTATGTGTTATTTTCTATATTTTAAATTGGTACATAAGTAAAAAACAATCATACAAAAATAAAGAAGAAAGTAAGAAAAATGAATTTGTTGAAAAAAATACAATAGAGTATAAAGCTAATCAGACAATAAGAGTAAAGTATAGTAAAACAGGTAATATAGTAGCAATGGATATAAATGACTATTTAAGAGGTGTAGTACCATCTGAAATGCCCCCATCATACAATATAGAGGCACTAAAAGCACAGGCAATTGTTGCTAGAACATATACATATAAAAAAATGATGTCAAAAGGTGAGGGAGAAGAGGCTGACATGTGTGATAATCATACGCATTGTCAGGCTTTTTATGATAAAGACACATTATTTTTAATCTGGAAAAAAAGGGGATTTAGTGAAGAATTAATACAGGAATATTGGAATAAAATAAATGAGGCCGTTGTTTCTACGCAAAATCAGGTTATAACTTACAATGGAGAATATATAAAAGCTTTTTTTCATGCCAGCAGTCCATATAGAACTGAAAATATTGATCAGATATGGGGAGGAGAAAATTTACCCTATTTAATATCTGTAGAAAATGAGGAAAAAGAGGACTATCAAAATAGAACTAGCTGTGTTAGTGTACCTTTTAATGATTTTAAATCGAAAATAAAGGAAAAATACGGTAAAGATATATCTGATGAAGATTGTAAAAATACGTGTATAAATGAGTATACAACAAGTGGAAGGGTAAGAAATATAAAATGCGGAGAATTTATTATATCTGCAGAAAATTTAAGAGTTATGTTTTCTCTTAAGTCAACTGACTTTAAATTAGAAATTAAAGACTGTAATTTGGTATTTAACGTCACGGGTTATGGACATGGAATAGGGATGAGTCAAGTAGGAGCTGATACATATGCAAATAAAGGGTATAGTTATGAGGATATTATAAAGCATTATTATACAGGTGTTGAAATAACTACTCTTAATCCAAACTAAAATTTTTTAATGTTATGGAATTAGAAATAAAATGTATGTATAAAAGAATAAATATCTAAATGAAAAATAAAAAACTCTAAAGTATTTATAATTTAATGCTTTAGAGTTTTTTAATATTTTTTGGACAAACAGTAATATTTAGGACAGGTCATGAATATACATATAATATAAACTGTAACTTTTGGAGGTGAAAAGTGTTTAAACATTACAGTTATAAAAGCAAACAAAGGAGATATTAGATATGAAAATAAAATTTAAAAATGTATTTAATAGTAAAGGCACAGAAGAAAAAGTGGATGAGAAAGAAGATGTAACAGTAAAAAAAGAAACTGAAATTAGAAAGAGAAGAAAAGGTGCGTATTTAAATAATAAAAAAAATATAGATATAAAAGAGTGTTTTGAAAATCTTTTTAAAAATAAAGGTAAATTATCAAAGGGGTATTATGTTTTACTGTTTGGAATGTTGATACTTGGAACAGCTAGTGTAGCAATAACATTTAAAGCATATAATTTATTTGCAAAAGAAGATTACGAAATTTATGCAGACGATAATACAAATGATGAAAACTTGGCTGTAACCACACTAAGTAACAATGATGAAAAATTAGAAGAAAAAAATAGTAATGAAAATACTGATGAATCTAAAAAAATTGTAAATTCCAATTCAGCTGAAGCTAAAACAAATGATCAAATAAGTAAAAATAATACTAAAAAAGTAAATTCTTCTAAGCAGCAAGAGAAAACAACTATAAAGCCGTTATCCTTTTCAAAACCAATTAATGGAGAAATACAAAAGCCATACTCTATAGATAAGGTGATATATTCAAAAACATTAGAATTATGGAAAACACATGATGGAATTGACATATCTGCACAAATTGGAGAAAGTGTAAAGTCAATTGAAAAAGGTACTGTCGAAAAGGTATATGAAGATTCATTTTATGGGACAACTATTGTAATTGATCACGGACAAGGTTATAAAAGTAGTTATTCTAATTTAAATAAAAAGGTGAATGTAAAAGAAAAACAAAATATAACTAAAGGCCAGTTGATAGGTAAAATTTCAAATACATCTATTGGTGAAATAAAAGACGAAAGCCATTTGCATTTTACACTATTTAAAGATAATAATAATGTGGATCCAACATATATATTTAAATAACAGCATATTTGTTTATGAATATTTTGAACTTATGTAGAATAGAATACTAATATAAATTATTTGTAGAAAAGGAGAGATTTTGAAATGTCAGATATTGATGAAAGAGCAAAGTTGCTTGCAACGTATATTATTGAAAACAAAAGTACAGTAAGACAAACAGCAAAAAAGTTTAATATAAGTAAATCGACTGTACATAAGGATATTTCAGAAAGACTAGAGAAAGTAAATCCATCTCTTGCACGTGATGCAAAGAAAGTATTAGAAATAAACAAAGCAGAAAGGCATATTAGGGGAGGTATGGCTACTAAACGTAAATACAGTCATGAAAATCCAAAAGCAAGTTAGTATTAAGGTGTCTAGAGACGAATTTCTAGACACCTTAATTATATTTTTAAATAAAAAGTAAATCTTTTATTTTTTATAA
>USJA01000166.1 GCA_900554875.1 uncultured Clostridium sp.
TGTTATTATATATTAGGTGATTAAATTGGTATAATTAATAAAATTTTCCCCACAAAAATTCTACACATATATTAAAAACAATATATATTATGGATTTGTAGATAAATCAGAAAAAAAACACTATCCTACTGATTTTGAAAATGTTGATATAGATAGCTTATATATCTTACAATCTCCTAAACAAGTAATTAAAAATAAATGTGCTTGGTGTTGGGATGTTGTTGAACTTTTAAGATATTATTTAGATGCCAAAAATTTATATAATGAAACTTATTATATTGAATATAGAAACGATAAGTTAAAAATACACAATACCCATACTTTTATTATTTTTAGTCAAAATAGCAAATGGTATAACATTGAAGACAATTCTTCTTCAAATGAAACAGGTGTATTTGAATATAACTCAAAAGAAGAAGCAATAGAGGCTATCTCAAGTTCTTTTAAATTATGGATTAAAGAAATATATAATTTAAGTGATTTATCTAGTGGTTATGTTCTAAATCAATACTCAAAACCAAAGTATGGAATAACTGCTCAAGAATTTCAAAATCATTGTAAAAAGAAAAAGTAGGAAATGAAACATTTCCTACTTTCCCTTTGACTCAGCCTACTTGGAGTAAACGTCTTTGACACTTGTCATATCTACGTTTTTATCCTGACAGCCTTTACAATTTCCGCTTCCGCCACTGCAAATACCGCAAGCACAAGTAGAACCAAATGCTTTTGTTTCCTTAGGGAGTCTGTCCTTAAGGGATTTTACATTAGCTTTCAACATTGTCCTTATCTCCTTTCTCGCTTATTTGCTCTATAGAAGCTTTATACAGCTTTTTAAGCAACCAAATCAAACTTTTTTTAGAATGAATACAAAATGCTTCATCAACATTTTCTATTCCATCAAATAGAGTCTCTGATTGCATAGAACAACCACCACCGCATATGTAGATAGCTTCACAATTTATACACCTATCCTTATAAATTGGTGCATTATTAACCCACATATTTGATTGAGGATGATTAATAAGTTTCGAAATATTTTGATCTATTATATTGCCAAGAACATATTTATTAGTTTTAACATATCCATGACATATAATCACATCCCCATTTGGTTTTATAGTTAATTGATTTGCACCTACCGCTGCACAATCTGAAAATTTAAATTTCTGCTCAAGAAGACTATCAACCTTTCTATTTATTCTTCCATCAGCAATTCCCAAATAAGCAACATTGTCATATGATTCGATAAGATAGTCACTCATATCATTATATAATTCTTTCCATTTATTTGTCTTTTCTCCATAATGATACAAATTATAAAATACACTGGACAGTTTAGAACTTCTAATCCACTCAATAACATCTTCTTTTCTTTTAAGTAAATCTTCAGAAATCGTTATTGATAAACCATATCTTGCTTGCTTATCCTTAAGTACCTTGATCTTTTCCATAACACTATCGTAAACACTTTTTTCGGATGTCCTGAACACTCTATTAACATCATTTATTACTTTAGGTCCGTCAAGAGATATACCAACTTCAATATCATATTGTGCAATAAAAGTTGCTATCTCTTGATTAATCAAAGTTCCATTTGTAACGATGTTAAATTTAATTTTATTGTTTTTTGAAGCCATAAATTCGACCACTTTTTTTACTACTGGCCAATTTGCCAATGGCTCTCCACCGTAGAAAATGACTTGTGGAGATTCTATGTCTTCATTTTCTAGGTAACTCAAATACTTTTGAGCAGCAACCAGTGCTGTTTCTAATGACATGTTTTTTTCGCAATGATTATTAAATTGACTGTTTTCCTCAAAGCAATATTTACATCTCAAATTGCAACCTGTAGTTACGATGAAATAAAGAATCTCAACTTTTCTATTGAGCATAGAGTATTCTTTCCTCAATAGTTGTAATGCTTTCTCATCTTGCTCATCCTCTTTAACATAAATGCCTGCTCTACAAAGTTCAACAGTTTTATTACTCATTAAAAATATTATTTTTTCATATTCTTCTGTATCCACAAAAAATATATCCATGAGCAGATTGTTGAACACCGCATAACTGTTTTCTTCAATTTTTATGTTCTCAAATTTTTCTCCTATTGCATTCTGATATTCATTAAAATTTTTATTTACATTGTTGTATATTGGCTCTATTTGTTTAATATCTCCTACTATTACTGCCTTTTTAGCACGGTACAAGGCCGTTACAACATTATGTGGCAATATTTGTCCTGCTTCATCTATTAATTCTAAGTCTATATATTCTGGAATTAAATGAAAACATCTTTTACATAACGAATCTAACGTAGTAGTTACAACTGGAAAGCATAAGAACAATGTATTCCATAAATCTCTTATTATCTCTTGTTTATCAGCATTATATATGTCTGATGAATCATAAAATTTCTGACATATGTATGAAGATTGTCCTTCTGGCATAAATAATTTTAAGTTTTCAGAAATTTCTTTTCCATTCTTTATTATATATGCCTCATTTAATTTTAATGCCAAAAGAAACAATTCTTCGTTTAGTTTATTAAAATAACCCCCGCAATA
>USJA01000167.1 GCA_900554875.1 uncultured Clostridium sp.
TATCTTTACTAGCTCTATCATTTACTTTATATTACAAATTTTTATAGCATTTTACCAATATTTCCAAACATATTTATCCTTACATTTGCTTAATTACAACAAAATCTCCCTTTTTGTTCAAAAGTTGTAATCTCCGAAACCATATCAAAACCAAGTATTACATGTTTTGCTTCAGTTGTAGCACTGCCACACATTCCACATGGCTCGTATGTGGAAACATATCCACCGGAGTAATACTATAAACAGTATATTTTTCTTCAAGTAATTTCAAATCTCTAGCAAGCGTTGCAGGATTGCAACTTACATATCCGGTTTTTTTAGGATTAAAATCTAATATATAATCTATACTTTTTTTATCAAGACCTCTTCTAGGTGGATCCACTACAATAACATCAGGCTTTATTTTTCTATCTTTAAACTCAATTATCTTATCTTCAACACTTCCTGCTATATATTCTGCATTTGATACACCGTTTTCCTTTATATTTAAATTTGCCATATCTACAGCAGTTTTTTCTATCTCTATCCCATACACTTTTTTTACATTCTTACTTAAAAATATTCCAATAGAGCCAACTCCACTATACAAATCAAAAAGTACATCATTATTTTTTAGTTCCAATCCTTCTTTTAAAGTTGAGTATAGAACTTCTGCTTGTTGTGTATTTACCTGAAAAAATGACTTTGGAGATATAAAATACTTAAAATCACCAATATAATCTGTTATATACTTTTCCATACCATATACTTGTTTTACTTCTTTTCCAAGTATTTCATTTGTATTACTTGAATTTAAGTTTAAAAATATATTTTTTATATTATCATTTTTTTCAACTAGACTATTTACAGCACTTCTCATTCTAAAATCTGATAATAAATTTTTATTATTTACAACAATAACTATCATAATCTCACCTGTATGATAGCCTCTGCGTATTAATATATGCCTTATATCACCTGATTTAGTTTCATCATTATATCCTTTAAATCCTGCCTTTACAAGTTCATCCAATACATTTTTAGCTAGTATATCTATTACCCTATTTTGAATATAGCAACAATTATTCTCAACTATATCATGGCTATTTTTTCTGTAAAAGCCAATAACTGTTTTTCCATCTACACATCTTACAGGATATTGTACTTTGTTTCTATAGTAATATGGCATACCCATTCCAATTACATTATTTATTTTTTTATACTCAACTTTTTGTTTATCAAGTAAATTTTTAACCATTTGTTTTTTTAAGTGAAGCTGCATATCATAAGATATATTCTGTGCCATACAACCTCCACAATATTTAAATACACTGCAAAATGGATCTTCTCTATAGTTACTTTTTACAAGTATCTTTTCAATTTTTGCTACAGCATATGATGATGTAATCTTTATGATTTTAGCCCTGACTTTTTCAGTAGCTATAGCACCTGGTACAAATATAACTATACCATCTTGCTTTGCAATCCCTTCAAAGGCAGAGCCATTATCAATTATTTCTAAATCTACTATATCGTTTTTCTTTAACATCTATTCTCCTTGTCTTATTTTATCTAATACTTCTTGTAATTTTTGTTGATCTTTTTGTAAATCTTCAAGTTTTACATCATAGTCTTTCTCTATATTTTTTCTTTCATATACAAGATTTGACATTATCTTATTCTCGTTATTTTCATCAGCTAAATTAATAGTTATTGTCTGTATTCCACTATCCTTTACAAATACAATTACACTGCACTGTTTTGCCCATTTAGTATATGAAGTAATGTCTGAATTTTCAAAGTTTGCTGAAATTTGGGTCATAACTTGTGATCTATTATCACTTTTAATTTCTGAACTTACCTTTGTAATTTTATCATTGTATTCAAAATTGGAATTTGTATAATTTTTACTTTCTGCAAAAATTCTTGTTATCATTGTATTTCCAACATATGTATTAACACTACTATTTGCCACATTATTTTCTACATTGTCAAATTTCGTATCATCACTACGTGCTACTTTTTCAATTGGATAGAAAAATAAATATGGAGCTGTAAATATAGCAATAAATAATGCAAGTCCTTTCTTTTGTACTTCCTTTATATCTGTATTCTTAAAAGTTATTTTATAATTAAAGAAATATGATAAAAATGCTGATAAAACTATACATATTGTAATATATGTTGTTGTTACCCATGATCCACATGGATTATATGCTATATCTGTAAATAAACCATCTGGATTTAATTTTGAGGCACCTAAAAGAATAATTCCACCTGCAAGATCAGCAACAATTCCATATATTAGCATCTTAACTATACTTCTTTTATATATCTTCTTTATATCTGCAATTTTAAAAATACTACATGCAATTATTAATACCAGTGTATATACTAAAAAATTAACTGGTAAAATCATAAACCAGATTGATGGATTAGCAATTAATAACATCCATATTGGCAAAACTAAACTATACACTTTATTTTTCATATTGAAACACCCTCTTACACAATAATTATAACATATAAAATAATTAATATTCAAGCATT
>USJA01000168.1 GCA_900554875.1 uncultured Clostridium sp.
ATATAATAAAAAAGAAGGAGTTTAATTATGAAAAATTTGGAAAATATAGTAGAATCAGTGCTATTTGCACTTGGAAGAGAGATATCAATAAGCGAATTATCTTCAATTCTTGAAGTAGAAAATTCAAAAATTGAAGAAACATTAGAGAAATTGCAGGAAAAATATAGTGGAAATTGTGGAATTACATTAATTAAAGTTAAAGATATGTATCAACTTGTTACTAATAAAGATAATTATAAATATGTTACAAAATTCGTTGAAAATACTAAAAGGCAAAATTTATCCACTGCTGCTCTTGAAGTATTAAGTATAATTGCATATAACTCTAAGATAACAAAATCAGAAATAGAAGAGATTAGAGGAGTAAATAGTGACTTTGCTGTAAATAGATTACTTGAATGTGGGCTTGTAGAAGAGGTGGCAAGACTTAATCTTCCTGGTAGACCTGCAGCGTATTCTGTAACAAATGAGTTTTTGAAATCTTGTGGAATTGAAAATATAGAGGAATTGCCAAAGTTTGAAGAAATAAAAATAAAAGATGAACAATTACTTGTAAGTGATTTTGATGAGGAAGATAAAGATAATAAGTAAGAGGTAGAAAATGGCTTTAAATATTGTTTTAGGAAAACCAAAAACAGGAAAAAGTACATATATATATGAAAAAATTCAAAAGGATATAAAAAAGGGGAAGAACGTTATTCTATTTGTACCTTCACAAAAAAGGCAGTCAGCAGAAAATAATTATATAAAATTTCTAAAAAAGTCAGGAATAATTGGAGTCAACATAACAACAATAAGTGAGTATTTAAAAGAAAACATAGAAAAACTTGGCTTGTGTAATGATGATAATTATGTGTCAACTCAAGATAAAAAAATGATTTTGACAGATGTTATATATGAGATATCCGATGAATTAGAGATATTTAAGAGTGCTAGTAAAAAAGAGGGATTTTTGGATTTAATTTATGTATATATTGATTTGATACGAAAGTCTGGTATAGATGTTAAAAAGGTTGATAGCATAGAAATAGAAAATAAATTAAGCATTTTAAAATTAAGAGAAATATGCAAAATATATAACAGTTATGAAAAAAAAGTTCAAAAAAGGTTTATAGATGGTATTGATGAGATAGATATGTTTATAAAAAATATAAGTAAACTCGAATTTTCAAATGTTACTATATATTTTGATTCATATAATAACTTTACAAAAAAAGAATTAGAATTTATTAAAACTTTTCTTTCTTTAAATATTGACATTACAATTTCAATAACAACTGATATCACATGTATAGAGGATATTCATTTAAGTAACACTAATGATATATTTCAAACTTCCAATATGACATATCAGAGTCTATTAAGTATTGCAAGCGGTTTAGGTGTAATAGTTAATAATAAAATTATGTATATAAAGTACTTGAATCAACAGGAAGACATTAAATATTTATCAGATAATGTATTTTTAAATAAGACTGAAAAGAAGAAAGATGCAAATAATATACATATAAATCTATTTTCTAATGCATTTTTAGAAATTCAAAATATTGCAAATATTATAAATAAAAAAATAAGAGAAGGATATAGGTATAGAGATTTTGACGTATATACAACAGATTTGGAAAAGTACAAAGATATAGTTTCAAGGATATTTTTTGATACAAAAATACCAGTATATATAAATTATAAAGAGAATATAAAATTTTCAAAGTTAACAACATATATAGTTAAATATCTTCAAATTTTAAAAAATGGTATAAAAAGAGAGTTATTGCTAGATATTTTAAAGTTAGGATTTTGTAATATAAATGAAGTTGATATATATGAATTTGAAAATTATATTTTAGAGTTTAATATAACAGATTATTATATAACAAAACCATTTAAGTTAAATAATATAAAAAATAATGAACACGTATATAATCTTGAAAGACTAAATGAAATACGTAACAATTTAATAAAAGAATATCAAGTAGATATAAAAAAAGAGGAAAATGCAAAATGGTATGTAGAGTATATATGGGATCATTTAAATAATAGTGGTGTATTACAAAAATATAAGGAGAGCTTAATAAAAATTGAAGATAATTCTAGTGAATTTGATATATCAAGTTTAGATAAGGAAAAACAGGTATGGAATAAAATATGTGAAATATTCAATTCAATTTCAAAAGTGTATAAAGAAAAAAATATATCTTTTGATACATTTGTAAATGTTTTTAATCTTCAATTAAAAGATACCTTTGTAAAAGCTGCTCCACCAGTTCTAGATAGTGTAAATTTATTAGATATAAATTTATCAAATGGAAAGGAGTCAAAAGTTGCGTTTTTTATAGGGGTAAATGAGGGTAATTTCCCTAAGAATGTGGAAGAAGATATATTATTTAGTAATGAAAACTTAAATAGTTTAAAGGAATGTGGTATTGATTTAAGAGAAACAACAATATCAAAGCAGAATATGGCATTATATAATATTTTTAGCACATTAAATAGTATAACTGATAAATTATATATATCTATTGCATC
>USJA01000169.1 GCA_900554875.1 uncultured Clostridium sp.
GTGTGCTCTTCCGATCTCGTCTAACTTATTCTTTTCATTTTTTATATTACAAACATGAATAACAATATTTTTTCCCTTGGAGTATCTTCCCTTTTTTAAAACATATCTAAAAATACTGTTATTTTTAATTATTAAAGTTGATTTCATATTTTCCCTCATAAAACAAACATAAAAGTGGGTATGAAAAACATACCCACTCTATAAAGTAGTTTAAGCACTTAAAACTTTTCTTCCCTTTTGTCTTCTGCTCTTTAATACTTTACGTCCAGAAGCAGTACTCATTCTTTTTCTAAAACCATGTACTTTTTCTCTATGTATTTTTTTTGGTTGAAATGTTCTTTTCATTGTTTTCCTCCTAAATATATATTATTATTAAATGTTATTACAATTTTAGTAATACATTATTAACTAATCAAAGTGCTATTATTATACAATAAATGTTTTTAAATGTCAACTACTTTGCAAAATAAATTTTTATACAATATTATGTTTATTAAAAGTTATCCACAATAATACTTACAACATTTTATATAAAAATAAAAAGTTATCCACAAGTATTTATCAATACTTTTTAAAATTATTTTTTTATTTATTGAAAAAATTATTTCTAAAAAAAGTCCGTTATATATTGATTTTTTCAACTTTTCATGATATATTAATCATGATAATTTTTTATTCTAATTTTTAAGTATATTTTTTAATCCACAGAAATTATGTAAAACATATTAATGATTTATATTATTTTGTCGAAAAGTTATCAACATATGTGGATAACTCTGTGGATAACTTTAAAAAACATACGTTTTAAGAAAGGTGGTTGTATGGAAAATAACTTTATGAACATATGGTCTCAAGCCTTGGAAATACTACAAGAAGAGATATCTCCTGTAGGTTATAAAACATACGTTGAAGTAATGGTACCAAGACTTGTGGATGAAAACACATTATGCTTTTTATCTCCTTCAAATTATCACATTGATATTTGTAAAAAAAGATATCTAGATTTAATAGAAAATACATTAAGTTTTCTTACAAAAAAATCATATAATATAACTTTTGAAGCTAAAGAAGTTATACCTGATAACACAAATGAAGAGGAAAAAAGTGATGTAAACGTGTCAAATTTGCAAACACCAAAAGAAGAAGTCAGTACCAAAATTGATGAACATGTTACTGAAAATAAACTAACAAATGAAAACAGAGGAGACTCGTCACGATTAAATCCAAGATACACATTTGATAATTTCATTATAGGATCAAATAATAGATTTGCACATGCTGCAGCTGTTGCTGTGTCAGAGGCTCCAGGAAGAAAATATAACCCATTATTCATATATGGTGGAGTAGGATTAGGGAAAACTCATCTAATGCAGGCAATCGGAAATGCTATGTATAAACAAAATCCAAATCTAAAAATGATTTATGCAACAGGAGAATTATTCGCAAATGAACTTGTATCAGCAATAATGACAGATAAAAACGAATCATTTAGAAAAAAATATAGAAATATTGATTTATTATTAATAGATGATATACAATTTTTAGCAGGAAAAGAAAAATGTCAAGAGGAATTTTTCCACACTTTCAACACATTATTTGAAAGTGGGAAACAGATAGTTTTAACATCAGAAAAACCTCCAAAAGAAATACCTTTACTTGAAGATAGATTAAAAACTAGATTTGAAATGGGACTTTCTGTTGATATTCAAGCCCCTGATTATGAAACACGTCTAGCAATCCTAAGAAAAAAAGCAGAAAAAGAAAGGTACATTATAAACGACGAAATACTTGTAAGAATAGCAACTAAAGTTAAATCAAATATAAGGGAATTAGAAGGTGTATTTAATAAATTAGTTGCTTATACATCATTTACAAATAATAAACTTACAAATGATGTAGTTGATAACACAATTGAATCAATATTAGTAAAGAATACCAAAGTATTAACAAGTAAATTAATAATGCAGGTAGTTTGTAAATTCTTTAACATAAAGGTAAGTGATATAGTAAGTGATAAAAGATCAAATAATGTAGCATATCCTAGACAAATAGCAATGTATTTGTGTAGAGAAGTAGCTAATATGTCATTTCCAAGTATAGGTAAAGATTTTGGTGGAAGAGACCACTCAACTGTTCTACATGCATATTCAAAAATTAAAGATGAATATGAAAATAAATCTGAAACAAAAGATCTAATTGAAGATATCAAAAAAGCTTTATCTATTGCGGATTAGAAGTTAATATTTCATTTTTATTACAATATTATTTTAAAAATGTTACAGTACAAAAGTTGTGCACAGGTAACTGTGGAAAACCCTGTTAATAAAATGTGTATAACTTTATAAAAATAAAATAATCCACACCAAACAAATTTTCTGTGGACAAATTTAACAAGTTATCCACAGGTTTATCAACAACTATAAAGTTAGTAGTGACAAGGGAAAGAATACATTTTCCACACTTTCCACAATACCTACTACTACTACTACTATATTATATAATATATAA
>USJA01000170.1 GCA_900554875.1 uncultured Clostridium sp.
GATATAATATATGAAATTGATAATAAATCTCTTACAAATAGACCAGACTTATGGGGACATTATGGAATAGCAAGAGAAATTGCTGCAATTACAAATAGAGAGTTGAAACTTTTAGAAGTAGAAAATTTAGATAAATATAACGATTTAAAAAAATTAGATATAAACATTGAAGATAGTAATCTTTGCTATAGATATACAGGACTTACCATAGATAATGTAAATAAAAAGACATCTTCATATAAAATGAAAACAAGACTTACATATTGTGGACTTAGACCTATTAGTCTTTTAGTTGATATGACAAACTATATTATGCTTGAACTTGGTCAACCAATGCATGCTTTTGACAAGGATTTTATAAAAAAGATAAATGTTAAAACATTAAAAAATGATGAAGAGTTTGTTACACTTGATGGAAATAAAAGAAATCTAAAAGAGGGAACTCTTATGATATATAACGAAAACAAACCAGTAGCTATTGCAGGAGTTATGGGTGGAGAAAATACTCAGATTACTGATGCGACTACTTCATTATTCTTAGAATCTGCAAACTTTAATGCTGTAAGTGTAAGAAAAACAGCAAGTGCTATAGCTCTAAGAACAGATGCTAGTGCAAGATATGAAAAAACTCTTGATCCAGAACTTACAAAACTTGCAATAGAAAGATTTGTAAAAGTTTTAAAAGATGAAGATAATGATATTAAAGTTTCTTCAAGATTATCTGATGTATATGTAAAGAAATACCCTGTAATAACTATAGACATTTCAAGAGAATATATTAATAAAAAAATTGGTGTTAATTTCTCAGATGAAATGATAGAAAAAGTGCTTACATCTTTGTACTTCAAAATCCTTGAAAATAAAAATGGAAACTTTAAGATTGAAGTGCCAAGTTTTAGAGCAACAAAGGATGTTTCAGGTAAGGCTGACATTATAGAAGAAATTTCAAGAATATATGGATACGATAATATTGTTCCACAAACAAATTTATGGAAGGTTGAACCTGTAAAAGAAGATAGTTTAAGGGAACTAGAATATAATGTTAAAACTTTACTTGCACAAAAGTATGGAATGTCTGAAGTTCACAGTTACGTATGGTATGATACTAAATTAAATAGTGAACTTGGTATAGAAGTACATGATAATTTAAAAATAGTAAATGGACTTAGTAAATTAGATAGCACTTTAAGATATAATATGGTCCCAACAATGTTATACGCTATATACAAAAATATTAAAAATTTTGATGAAATAGGTGTATTTGAAATTGGTAGAACCTTTGATTACAAGGAAAAAGGAAAAGACTGTGTAGAAAATAAAGTTTTAGGAATAGGAAAATCAAGTATTTCAAAAACTGAAGAGGAATTAATGTTTGAAGTAAAATCAATGATAGAAAACATTTCAAATATAAACAAACATGTATGTTTGAACTATGTATGTAATTCTAAATTTAACGATAATTTTATACATCCAGTAAATTCATATGAAGTAAAGTATGGAGAGGAATGTTTAGGATATATCTCAGTTTTAAATCCAAGAATTAAGGATGCTATAAATAAAAAATCAAATATTGTTGTAGCTCAGATTAATATTGATATGTTAGATAGGATAAAGTATTTAGATATACAATATGAAGAAATAAGTAAATATCAATCAGTAGATTTTGATTTATCTATTATAGTTGATTCTAATGTTACATATTTTGAAATTGAAAATGTAATAAAAGATTCTAAAATACAATATCTAAAATCATATAATTTAGTTGATGTATATGAAAATAATGAAAAATTGAAAAATAAGAAAAATATAACTATAAGATTTAAAATAGGTGCTAATGACAAGACACTTACTAAGTATGAAATAGATAAGGAAAGAAATCAGCTAATAACAAATCTTAAAAAATATAATATGATTGTTAATGTTTAAAAAACATTAATGTAACATAATAAATTATAACTTACAAAAATATATATTAACAAAAAAATACATCTCAAGATATTTACTCTTGAGATGTATTAAATTAAGAATTTTTTTTACCTAGGTAAAAGATTTTTCCTTGTGAAACTTCACAAAACTCTAGAATTTTTTGTGAGATTTCATTTGGAGTATACACCCTTACTTTGTAAGGGTAATACTGGTTATAATTAATCTCCAAATTTAAGATATTATTTATATCTTTTTTGGCAAAACTAATTAAAAGTTGCTCTGCAATAAATTCTTCAATTTCAGGAAAATCAAAATTTGGAATGTAATTTTCCATGAAACATGCAAAATCTGTAAATGCCATTTTTAGTAATTCACTATCCTTTACTTGAAAATCAAACCTTTTTTCGGGGTTCTTCGTTATAATAGTATAATGAAGCCGTCCTTTTTGCCCCTGTTGAAACATAAAATTCATCCTTTCAAAAAATTATTTTAAAGCAAAACTTCACTTTACATAATTATATCATACTTGTCAAGTAATTAAATTTAAAAGATTTTAAATTTAATTCTTGATTTATATTTT
>USJA01000171.1 GCA_900554875.1 uncultured Clostridium sp.
TTAATATATAATTATTTTTTATTATTCATCATAGTTGTAGTCATTCCATTCTATTTTTGATAATTTTCCACTATCATCTATTGTAAAGCTAAATCCTTTGTATCCACTAGAGTAATCATATACTGTGTATGAAGGCATGTTATATTTTTCATCAGTTTTACTTTCATATTTAGTATCTTCTTTACCAAATACTCTTACTATATCATCGTAAGATGACCCTAATTTTATACCACCAACTATTTCTATGTTATATGACAATGTTTCATTTGAAATTTTATTATAATTGATTTCTCCAACTTCAAAGCCACCAATAACTGAATCTTTTACAGTTATAGTAGAATCAGTTGAATTTAATGGTACAAATTTACATATTTCTTTATTATCTGAATTAACTACTGATTTAGATAATAAATATCTATTTTTAGGTATTTTTTCGTCTAAATCTTTATCTTTTTGTTTAAGATTTACTTTAGATACACTTGAAATTTTATCTCCAGCTTTAAATTTTGTTCCATTAATATTTACAAAATAAATACTATTATCTTTTATTGAACCTACTTCTTCAGTTGATTCTGTATTTTTATTTGTATTTTCCTTATCATTGTTTTGGTTTGAATCATTTTTATTATTTTTAAAACCTATTAATAAAAGTACAGCTATTCCTATAACCACTACAACTGCAATTATAATTGATACTATTTTTTTCATTTTAATTTTTCTCCTTCCTAATATCATTAAATTACATATTATACCATAAAAAATTGTTATTCAAGATTTTTTACCAATTACCTCTATTTTTTTTACCGATGTAATAATAAACAAATTATTTAACTATTTTACTTGCATGCGTGAATATTAACTTGATGAAATATGCAAAAATGCTAAAAATATTTTTACAAATTTATATATATTTCTTTACTTTTGGTAATGCTTGTCCTACTAATAGTGACACCTTCACCCATATTTGGATGATAGTGAGAATATATAACATCAATAGTAAACAAAAATGTAAGTATTACACATATTGGAACTAAAATGTAATTAGATAATTTATTAAATACTTTACTTAACTTAGGAGCAAGTAAATATACGACTGCACAGCCACCAATTCCAAATACAATTGCTCCCTCTAAACATACTCTTCCATTTATATTTAAAAGATAGTTACTATAATCCCACCATCTTACCCCTTTAGTTACTTCTAAATACCAACTAGTAATGTACTCAATAACTGTACAAAGTATAGTCATTGAAAAGAATGTTATAATAGGTTTGTTAAACATTTTTCTTAACAACAGCAAAATTAAAACGCCTCCACTTCCATATATTGGAAGCCATGGCCCTAATAATACACCTCTATTTACCAGTTTACCTGTTTGAACTAAAACTAAACAAACTTCCCAAATCCAACCTATAAAAGAAAAAGCAAAAAAGAATAATATGTAATCTGTTATTTTATACAATCTTCCATACTCATTTTTAGGATTTGTAATTTTATCTCTAGTATTTTTTATTTTTTCTTTAATCATATTAAAATTCCACCTCTTCTCCTTTTGAAGAAATATTTAGTTCACCTTCTTTTATAATACCATTTTTTAATGCTTCCTTTTTTAATGTAGTGTACAACCTTGCAAAACTTGCTGAATCATATGCATTTACAAAAAGTATACCCGCAATTCCAAAAGTAACTAATGAAAGTAAATTCCAAAGTATAAATGACAATATGAACACAAAAGTTTTCCATTTTTGTCCCTCCATCATTTTTTTACTCATTTCAAATACTCTTTTTCTTTTTAAATTAGGATTATCTGCTATAATATATGGAACCATATAATATTCAAAGGATTTTATAATTCCTGGAATTATAAATAAAAGACTCCACAAGAAAGTAGCTAATCCTTTACAAAACATTATATAAACAATATTAAAATATCCCTTTTCCTTAAATACGCTTAATACTTCTAAAATATTTATCTTTTTTGTTTGATTTTTTATAAAAAACCTCTTTGAACCAACAGATAAAGGTAAAGAGATAAAAATTCCAAATAAAACTGTAATAATTGCAGCAAACCAAAATAGGCCACCTGTAAATATTTTTAAAATCCAATTAAAATTATCTGTAAACATAGATAATGTGTCTGCTATTATCTTTTGAGAGTTGTTCAATTCTTCACTTAAAGATTCTTTATATTCAGTTATATCCAAATTCTTTAAAACATCTCCATCTTTTTGTGAAATCACCTTTCTAATTATAGTATAATTATCCACATTATCAGATGTTTGATGAATTAGTTGAACAGAATCAGTATATTGTATTCCAAAAAAAGCAAGTATAAAGCAAATTCCTATAGCCGCCCAATAATTTCTTCTTACATCTCCTTTTGCCTGTTTTTTTAATTCCTTCCTAGTCCACATATATACATCCCTCCATAATTTTATAAATTCCCTCTAATTTTGATAATTATATCATACCAATTTACTATAATCAATTAAATTTT
>USJA01000172.1 GCA_900554875.1 uncultured Clostridium sp.
GGAAATAAATCAAGTAGATATAACGTAAAATTAAATAAAGAGTTAAATGATAAAATTATTAATTATTGTAAAAATAATAAAATTTCTATATATGTTATGTTTCTTACAGCTTTTTTTACATATATGTATAGAATAACAGAAAAAAATGATATGGTAATTGGTACACCTTCTTTAAACAGATCAAATTTTAAAGAAAAGCAAATGATTGGAATGTTTGTTTCAACTTTACCTTTAAGAGTAAAGATTCATGAAAATATTAAGTTTTTAGATTTAGCACATGAAATTGCAAAAAATACTATGAGTATTTTTAGGCATCAAAGATATCCATATGTTAAAACTTTAAAAAACATAAGAGAAAAAAATAAATTTAGTGACAATTTATACAGTATGATATTATCATACCAAAATGCTAGGGTTGAATTTGAAGATAAGAAAAAGTATGATACAAAGTGGTATGAAAATGATTTTCAAAATGAAGACTTACAAATTCATATTTTAGATATGGATAATACTGGTATTTTAGAGATGAATTATGACTACTTAAATGAGCTTTTTTCAAAAAAAGAAATAGAGTATTTGCATACCAGAATTATTGCAATAATGGAGAATGCAATTTTAGATGAGAATATTGATGTGGAAAATATTGAAATAATGTCTAAAGCCGAAAAAAATAAAATTTTATATGAATTTAATGATACAAAAAATGATTATAAAAAGGATAAATCTGTTATAGAACTTTTTGAAGAACAGGTAAAAAAACATCCTAATGATATAGCACTTATTTTTGAAAATGAAAAATTGACTTATGAAGAATTAAATAATAGGGCAAATGCAGTTGCAAATTTTCTTATAGAAAATGGTGTAAATCCAAATGATAAAATAGCAATATGTATGAAAAGAAATATTAAGCTTATAGTTACATTAATTGCAACTTTAAAATGTAGAGCAACATATATTCCCATTGATATAACATATCCAAGTGAAAGAATAAATTATATTCTTAATAATAGTAAACCAAAGATTATAATTTCAGAAAAGGAAATAAATAATGAAACAATTATTTATGCTAATGACGAAAAATTTGGTGAAATATATGAAAAGTTTTCAAACAAATTAGACAAAATAGATGTTAAGTCTGAAAATATTAATTCATATATAATTTATACATCTGGTTCAACAGGAAATCCAAAAGGTGTTGTAATATCAAATAGTAATTTACTTAATTTTATAATAGGAATAAATAAAAAAGTAAATATAAAAAAAGGAGATAATGTTGCGTCTATAACAACAGTATGCTTTGATATATTTGGACTTGAAATTTGGGTGACACTATCTTATGGAGCTACTATGGTACTTGCAAATGAAGTAGAGTGTGTAAATGGAAATGAACTTAGTAGACTATGTGAAAAAAGTAATGTTAGTATTATTCAAACTACACCAACTAAATTAAAATTATTATTAAATGACAATAATAGTTTTTTTATGAAAAATATAAAAAAAGTAATACTTGGTGGAGAAAAAATTGGCGAAGAATTTATAGATAAATTAAAGGAAATTACTAAAGCTGAAATATATGACGGTTATGGTCCAAGTGAAACTACAATTTATTCTACAATAAAAAAATTAGATAGTAGTAAGGTAAATGCTGGAAAACCTATTAATAATACGTATATATATATATTAGATTCTAAAAATAGATTATTACCTATTAATACAAGTGGACAACTTGCAATAGCAGGTGACAGTGTCTCAACGGGGTATTATAAAAACGATGAAATTACAAGAAAAAGTTTTGTATATGATAAAAATTTAGGAAAAAGAATATACCTTACAGGAGATTTGTGCAAACTTAATTTTAGTGGAGAATTATGTGTCTTAGAAAGAATAGATTTACAAGTAAAAGTAAATGGACAAAGAGTAGAATTGCAGGAAATTGAAAAGAATATAAATAAATTTCATAACATTAAGAATAACATTGTTTCATTGAAAGACAATAAACTTGTTTGCTTTTATACTTTAAAAGAAAAAGAAAATGGATTTGATAAAAATTCGATGATAAAATTCTTATACGAAAAATTGCCAATATATATGATACCAGGAATATTTGTATTACAAGAAAAATTTCCAATGACACTAAATGGAAAAATTGATCGAAAAAAATTGTGCTCTACTTATGTAAGTGTAGAAGAAAATAAAAAGAATATTATGCCAAGTACAAAAATTCAAGATAGTATATATAAAGTTTGGCAGAAAGTTATAAAAAAGACAAATTTTGGAGTTAATGATAATTTTTTTGAACTTGGTACAGACTCACTTGATGCAATAAAAATTCAAATTGAACTTTTAAATATTGGAATTCATATCGAATATGAAGATTTATTCAAATATCCAACTATAATTGAATTAGAAAAAATGATTCTTGATAAAGAGCTAATTAATAAGGCTAAATATAGAAAAAATATAGAATTAATTCAAAATAATTATTCTAATAAGATCGG
>USJA01000173.1 GCA_900554875.1 uncultured Clostridium sp.
CTCTTTTCCTAAATTTCATATAACAATTTAAATTCCCTATATTCCTAATCTATTATAAGGTTTTATAATAGAAATAAATATTCTAACTCTCAACCTTCATACTAGATAACATCTGATTTTCTCGACATTACTATTGCTGCAATAATATAAGCTACTATCCCACTTCCTACACAAGTAGTAAATAAAGTCCAAGCTAATCTCACAAGTGTTGGATCAATGTCAAAATATTCAGCAATTCCTCCACACACACCATCTAATTTCTTTCCCTGTTCTATTTTGCATAATCTTTTCTTCATATTTCCAACCTTAATTATTTATAGTTACATTTCCACAATCGCAATGTACTTTTAATGTAATATCTGCATTTCTATTATTTTTATTTATATTGGCGTTTCCAAGATCAACATTTGCATCTATATATATGTCATTAGCATTTTTAATATCAACATTTCCTAAATCTGCTTTTATACTAGAATCTTCCTTTATAGATAAGGTATCAATTTTGACATTACCACAGTCTGATTCTATATCACATTTATTCAATATTTCTTTTATATCTATATTTCCATAATCGCATTTTAAAAATGCATTTTTAATTTTTCCTAATTCAACATCTCCTGCATTGCAGTCTATATTTATTGTTGCATTTTCAAAATTTGCCATTTCACATTTTCCATAATCGTTATTTACTTTTATCTCATTTTCATAATTTGAAGGTATATATATTATAATATCATTTTTTGCAACTCCAAAATTGAAGAAAATAAAACTTCTTCTTTGATGCGTATTATCTATGCTTAATTTTCCACTATTTAATTCGACTTGTGCATCTCCTTCGTTTTCACCATAAAGAACAACTTGAATATAATCACCTTCTGATTCCTTAACAATAACGTCTCCTGCATCTTGTTTTATATCTATATTTTTAATATTTTCTAATTCAAATTTTTTATCATAAATAATGTTTGTACTTTTATAACCTATGCTAAATATTCCATTTCTAAAGTTTGTTCCACCTTTTAAAGCCATTACCAAAAACATTACTAAAAAGAATACTATAATAGAAAGTAAAATTATTAGAGTAATAATAAAACCTTTATTCTTCATCTTCGTCATCCTCCTTTAGCGTAAAAATAAGTTTTACAATTTGATTAACCATTCCAATAATTATAAATATTACCCAAGTAATATACCAAGCCATTGTTGTAAAACTTATTATAAAATATAGTACTACACCTATTCCATCAATAATATCATTGATTTGTTTTACTATTTTATCTTGCTTTTCTTCCTCTTTTGTCTTTTCAAATTTTGGAACTGACATATAATGTTTTACAATTCTAGTTACTCCCCATCCAATTAGTATTAAGAAAGTGCATCCTACTACAACAGGATTCCACTTCAACACAGTAATTCCTATTCCTGCATAAGCTATTGCAATAAAAAATATTAGAATCGAACTACTAACTATTTCAGCAGATTTCCTTTTCATTTGGTTTTTAGTCATATTTTCATAATTATTTTCATCATCTTTTCCTCGTGTAAAAAGGTGTTTCTTTGCTTCATTCAAATTAAATTCATCACTATTTTCATTATTAGCTGTTTCTTGTTCTTCTTTTTCCCCAGTTAATAATTCAGTAGGTGATATTCCATATAGTTCACATAGTGGCAATATCTTATCAAAATCTGGTGTACTTTGATTTGTTTCCCATTTTGATACTGTTTGTCTTGTTACATTTAATTTTTCTGCTACATCATCTTGTGTTAGATTTTTTGTTTTTCTTAAATTTAATAATTTTTCTCCTAAATTCATTTATTTTCCTCCATTTCTGCTTAAAATTATACCTCTTTTTTCAGTTGCTTTCTATCAAGTCTAGTTGGAACTTTAGCAACTCAAGTTAACATTTCAGTATTTTCAAGCATTTGAGAGGTCTTATTTTTTCTATTATTTTAGAATATCTTTTATTTTATTATTTTAAAATAAGATTTTGCTAATAGTTTCATTATAAATTCGATTGAATCATACTAACAAAATCTCAAGTTCATTTTATTCCCTATCTTATAAATTGTAATTTATTTCTTTTCATTGTTACGAAAATAATTATATCCTAATATACAAATTGGTAAGAAATAAACACACCATATTTCTAATAAAATTGTTCCAACAATATTTCCTGTATTTGCATTAAATATTGGAAACATTGGAACAATAAAACAGCTAGGAAAAAATATTCCATGTATCAGTAATAACTTTTGTAATACTTTATTTTTATTATCTTTTGTATCAACTATAAATGCTAGAAAAAATGTTGATAGAGCCATAATTCCATACCCTAATAAATCATAATTAAAAAATAAACTTCCTAATTTACTAAAATCTATTATAGATATAACTTCATTGCTCAAATTCGAGTTTAGATTAACAGTAGTACATTGAGCATAATATACTATAAAAATTAACACACAATATATTATACTAAAAGCAACTCCTAT
>USJA01000174.1 GCA_900554875.1 uncultured Clostridium sp.
TTAATATTAGGAATATGTATGAGTTTTTTTACTAGTAAAAGTTTTGGTAAGAAAGAAATACGCACATATGAATATATTGTAACTAACACAGATACTCTTTGGAATATATCAAAAACTGTATGTAAAAATAGTGACGATAATACTATATCAATTCAAGATGTTGTAAGAGATATAAAAAGTAGAAATAATTTAGTAGATAGTTCAATTTATGTAGGACAAGTTTTAACATTGCCTATATATTAGTTTAATTAGAAATCACCACTTATTTGACAAGTGTTCAAATAAGTGGTATAATTATATCTAGTTGTATATATAAATTTCTAATAATTAATTAAGGAGGTTATAATATGGCTTGGATTAGAGCTGATATTACGAACAAATTTACGCATATGGATATAGAAAATGTTATGCAAATTGAATCAATTTTAAAACGGAAATTATATGATAAAGAAGCAACAGCAAACATAAATCTTGATTTTGACGAAGTATATAATAATAGTATATACACTTCATATGAATCAATTTTAGGTTTATTAAAGTTTATGAAACTTTATAACGTGTCTGTTGATTGTATTCTTTTCACAGGCCATGCAGGAAATGGCCATAGGGCACCAACCAGGGCCATTGCCAAAAAGCTTACCGAAAAGACAGAAAAAAATGTCATAATCATAGATATTTTATCTTTGTTTTCCTCAACAGTAGCCAAACTTAATGATAAAGCGTGGGTTACATTGTCAAGAAGTAAGCTTGGACAAAATATTTGGAATAAAGTAGTAAGAGGTGAGATCGATCCAGAGAAAACTGGATTTGATATAGCTCCTATATTTAAAATTCTCTATTCCAAAAGGCTCAAATGCTTGATTAGAAAAATTGCTCCAAAGGTTGTACTTTCAACCTATCCTTATACAAATGCAATTCTTTCTAAAATAGCAAAAGATAATCCTTGTATTAAGTTTGCGGGAGTTGTTGTTACAGACATTGAAATGTTAGGCTTTGCTATGTCTTCCTATGGAGATGTAAGTAATTTACACTATTTTGTTGCTTCAAAAAAATCTTGGGAGAATGGCCTTAAAATTTATCCATATTTGAAGGATTCAAAAGGACCTATATATATAGGGACAAATCCATGTTTCTTCGATGGAGAAGCTGATTCATCAAATATTGTACCAGATACTGTTCTTTTTGTTCCAGGAAGTGCAGAAGGTCTTGGTATGGGTATAAAGATTCTTCCCAAACTTGCAAGGTTATGTAAAGAAAACAATAAAAAGCTTATATGTATTTCCGGTCAAGGAAAACCATATAATTTTGCAAAAAAAATTCACGCAAATTATATGGAAACAATGTCACTTTTTAAATATGTTGCGTCAAGTGACTTAAAAAAGCTTATATCATCTTGTGAAGTTGTAATTGGTAAAGCTGGAGGAAATATGTCATCTGAATTTGTTTCTAAATCTGGATGCAAGATATTTTATGCGTCAATCAAAGGACAGGAAACAGATAATGCTAAATACTATAGTGATTTAGGCATTGCAACAAATGTAGGAAATGATGCAAAAAAGCTTTTCAATGCAATAATCGAGAAACCATGTACACCAAGTATATATAAAGCTGGTATTATTTCAAAATCAGCAGTTGATACAATTATAGATACGGTAATTCCATATTTAGAGTAAAAATAAAGCTAGGATAAAATTAATCCTAGCTTTACTTTATATATTTTTTCTATTTAAAGGATTTTTTGAAAGAGCATCTTTTACTTGTTCATTATCAACATGAGTATATATTTCAGTAGTTGAAATACTTTCATGGCCTAATACCTGTTGTAATGATCTTATATCGACTTTTCCGTACTTCAACATAAGAGTAGCTGCTGTATGCCTTAATTTATGCGGAGAATATTTTTTAGGATCAAGACCTGCTTGCATTACATATTTTTTTACAATCATCTCAACCATTCGATTACTAATTCTTTTACCAAAACTACTTATAAATAGAGCATCACGATCTTTTAGATTATCCTTAGGTCTAACTTTAATGTAATCATCAATAGCAGATTTACATGCTTCATTTAAGTATAAACTACGTTCTTTATTACCTTTACCAATTACACTTAATGAAGTTCCTTTTATGTCCTTTATATTTATATTTACAAGCTCAGATAAACGAAGCCCACAGTTTAAGAAAAGTGTTATAATAGCATAGTCTCTTTTTTCAAATTTTCCATCGATGGAGTGGAGGAGAGAGAGGCTCTCATCTAATGTTAAATATTTTGGATTTCTTTTTTCTAATCTTGGCATTTCAAGTTCAACAGTTGGATTTATTTCTAAAGCTTTTTCTTTAAAACACAAATAATTAAAAAAAGATTTTAATGCAGAAACTTTTCTAGATCTAGTTGTAGCTTTATCTGAATTATTTGATAAATAATCTAAATAATTATACATATCATTTAATTTGATTTTCTTTATAAATTT
>USJA01000175.1 GCA_900554875.1 uncultured Clostridium sp.
CATCACTACTTGTCCATTTTAAATTCTTACTTGCTTCTTTTGGTAGTACCGTTGCTTTTAATTCTAATGCTATTGGTTCATTAAACGTATAACTAGTTTTATCTAAACTTATCTTTTCCGTTTTTATATCCACAACAACGTTACAGCTTGTAGATAAATTACTTCCATCTGTAGTTGTAGCTGTAATTATACACTTTCCATTTTCTACTGGTGTTACATTTCCTCCATTATCTACTGTTGCAATTTTTGTATTACTACTTTTCCACTCCAACGTTTTGCTTGACTCCTTTGGATTTAAAATAACAGAGAGATTTTTAATATCTTTTGAATTTAAAATATATTCATCTTTATCAAATGATATACTTTCTGCTAATACATCCACAGTTACATTACAGTTTGAAGATAAATTTGTACCGTCCTTTGTCGTTGCCGTTATTACACATTTTCCACTTCCAACCGCTGTTACATTTCCTTCTCTATCTACTGTTGCGATCTTTTCATCATTAGATTTCCAGTCTACATCCTGAACACTTGCATCTTGTGGTAAAACATTTGCTAATAATTTCTGAGTTAGATTGTCTTTACTATTAAATGAAATACTATCTTTACTTAAACTAATTCCTGTAGCCTTTTTTATTACTTTTACATTACACTCTGCAGTAACCCCTGTATCTAAAGATTTAACAGTAATTATAGTTTCTCCTTTATTTTTTGCTGTTATTTTTCCATTTTCAACTGAAACAATATCATTATTACTAGTTGACCATTCAACATTTTTATTTGTAGCATTATCTGGGGTTAATGTTGATATTAGAGTATATGTGTCCCCAATTTTTAATTCTAAATTACTTTGATTTAAACTAATACCTGTAACTTTAATATCTTTTGATATTTCTTTAGTATAATCTCTAAATACATAACCTTCTACTCCACTGTCTAATCTTACTTTATCCCATTGAGTGTTCACACTTTTAGCAATTCTTGTCATTTCATCGCCTTCACCAAGTTTTGCTACAATAGAATAGTCTGTTCCAGGTCCAGAACGTATATATAGTTTATATGGTGCAACATCATATGCACAAATTCTTGTATTATCACTTACATACGTGATTTCAGATTCGCCAGGATATGGCGTTGGATATTCGGACATATTATTAAATACTGGTACATGAAATTCAAGTGAGCTGTCTAAAAGCCCCATCTTTTGGTATGCATTATATGTACTGTATGACTCATTTGTTGGTGCTATAATATTTGCCATATATTGATATGCATATAATCCAACTGCATTTCCATATGGATTATTTACATCAAACTTTTGAAAATATGTAGTATCTTGTCCCCACTTTATCCAATTATTTCTTAAAATATCAGTTCCACCGTTTATTGCATTAACAGGGTCCGTCCAACCTTTTTTTACAGCATATTTCAAGCCATTAGTAACAGAATCTGGTGGCGTAGCCCCAATATTAAAATAGTTATATGGTACAACACCATTTATTACAGTAGATCCATTAATTGATCTATTTGATGTTATATTTCCACCTGTCTCTTGTTTTATTCTTGACGCTACATGAATTGCACTAACATTATATTTTTGAGCTGATTCAAGTATAATACTTGAATATGTTCTTCCCAAATTTACCATTGAACCTTGCCTTTGATATTCAGATCTATTATACATAGATGTGCCATATAAAACCTTCTCAATAGAATTTATACTATCCATAGATGAACTATAACTTAACGTTTGAAACTGAAATACTTCTTTTTCATTTAAATGTCCTCTTGGATCTAGCATATATTTAACAGCTTCTTTTGATGCTGTTACAAAATTTCCATCTACGTAGTTATTTTGTCCATCTTTTTTCCAAACAGCATCATAACTGTCAGGTACAAGACTTATTTTTTCATTTATGTCATAACTTTCATGACTTACAGCTTGATTCCAGTCAAGACCTGTATATACGGCTTTAAAAGCCCAATTTGGGTGTGCACTTTTTAGTGCATCAATATATGGTTTATAACTATCTGGAAAATCATCACTCATATATGATTTAGGAAGATTAGTATCAATCTTAGCTTGTACACTATTTATTTCAGAAAATCCTGTTAATAGAGTACAAAAACTTAGCATACCTGCAATGAACATTCCAAATATCTTTTTTCTTTTCATATTCTTACTTTTCATATTCTCATTTTTAGTATCATTTAAGATACCTTCCCCCTTATATATCAAATTATACCATAAAGATAAAATTTGTAAAAGTATTTTTGTGTAAAAAGAAAAAAATAGCGAAAAAATAAAAAAGATAATATTAAATAAAATTATATACCTACAAATAATTTTTTTATTTTAAGCAGTATATTTTTTACGTATATAGCATTTGACTTTTTTTTATTAATATATTAAAATTATTTTAAATTTA
>USJA01000176.1 GCA_900554875.1 uncultured Clostridium sp.
TGACTTATTTTTGTTTTTATTAGATAATGTAGATATAATTTTATCATAGGGGGTTAATGATATGAGTGCTGTTATATTAAACAAGTTTATGCGTATGATGGGCATAGGAGAAAATGATGAAGAAAATGAATATAATGATGAAGTAGATTGCTACGATGAGGAAGAACAAGATGAGGTTGAAAATAGAGAGATGCCAAAGGCAAGAAGAAGCTTTAGAGATATTGAATCATCTAATCCTTATGCAAAAAATAGTAATCAAAGCAATGTAATACCTATGAATACAGCCGTATCATCATCCAAGATGGTTATAACGCAACCAACTTGTTATGCTGATGTTCAAGAGATAGGAGAGTATTTAAAACTTAGAAAATCAATAATTATTAATTTGGAAAACGTTGGTAAAGAAGATGCAATACGTATATTAGATTTCTTAGGAGGAGCTACATTTATGGTTGAGGGCACTATCCAAAAAGTATCCAACCTAATATATTTACTAACGCCAAAAGATGTTGAAATACAAAATGATGTCGAAAAAAGCCAGTATAAGCAAAAAATGTCATTTTCTTGGCTTAAGTAGATTTACTAAAGCAGGCTAATTGGTCTGCTTTTTATTAAAAGAGGAGGGAAATATATGCTAACACCAAATGATATCGAAAATAAGGTTTTTAAGAAAGCTAAGATGAAAGGATACGACATAGACGATGTTGAAGATTTCCTTGAGCAGTTACTTAGTGATTATGAAATTTTATATAAAGAGAATGCAGAAATAAAGGACAAGTTTAATGCCATGCAGGAGTCTATTGCATATTATAAATCTGTTGAAGAAGGAATTAATAAAACAATTGAAAATGCACAATCTACAGCTGATAATATGAAAGAAGTTGCAAGAAGAGAAGCAGAAACAATAAAGCAAGAGGCAGAAGCAGATGCTAGAAGACATATTGAGGATTTAAATAACGAAATAAGAAGAAAAGAAGAATTATTAGAAGATAAGAAAAAACAAATGCAAATTTATCGTATAAGAGTAAGTTCAATGCTTGAGGCACAACTTAAGATTTTAAATGAGGACGAAGATTTAAAATAAATGTAATAAAAGATCTAGAATGTGTATTTTAGGTCTTTTATTTTATTTATGTATTGCAAGAGTGCTAAAAATGTGTTAAAATATACCAGTAAAAGAAAAGAGGATGGAATTTATGTTTGATAAGCTTGAGGAAATTGAAAAGAAATATGTTGAATTAACTGAAAAAATATCTGATCCAGATATAATCTCTAATCAATCACTTTTTAAGAAGTATATGAAAGAACATTCTAATTTAACAGATGTTGTTGCGAAGTACAGAGAATATAAAAAAGTTAAAGAAAATATGGAAGAAGCAAAAGAACTTATGAATGATAAGGAAATGAAAGAAATGGCTGAAGAAGAATATTATTCTTCTAAAGATAAACTTGAGAAAATAGAAGAAGAGTTAAAATTTTTACTTATTCCAAAAGATGAAAATGATGATAGTAACGTTATAATAGAAATAAGAGGCGGTGCTGGTGGTGAAGAAGCTGCTTTGTTTGCATACAATTTATACAGAATGTATACAATGTATGCAGATTTAAAACATTGGCAGGTAGAAATCATAGATATAAATGAAACAGGAATTGGCGGATTAAAAGAAGTATCTTTTATGATAAAGGGAAAAGGTGCATACAGTAAGCTTAAATTTGAGAGTGGAGTGCATAGAGTTCAACGTGTTCCTGAAACAGAGGCTAGTGGAAGAATTCATACTTCTACAGTTACAGTTGCTGTTTTACCAGAAGTTGAGGATGTTGAAATTGAAATAAACCAGAGTGATTTAAGAGTGGATACATACAGAGCTAGTGGAGCCGGAGGTCAACATGTAAACAAGACATCGTCTGCTATACGTATAACTCATATTCCAACAGGAGTTGTTGTTGCATGTCAAAGTGAAAGATCTCAACTTCAAAATAGAGAAACTGCCATGAAAATGCTTCGTTCAAAATTATATGAGATAGAACAAGAAAAGAAAAATAATGAACTTACAAATAAAAGAAGATTGCAAGTTGGAAGTGGAGCAAGAAGTGAAAAGATAAGGACATATAACTATCCTCAGAGTAGGGTAACTGATCATAGAATTAATTTTACAATATATCAATTAGAAAGTTTCTTAAATGGAAATCTTGATGAAATGATAGATGCACTCGCTGCAGCAGATAAAGCGGATAGACTTAAAGAGGGAGATTTTTAATATGAGAAAATTTGATTTTAAAAAAATTACTCTTGTTTTAGAAATTGCAAGTTTTATATCGTTTATAGTTGCATTGATTGTGGATATTACTAAATTTTTAAGAATAGAGGGAGTTATTGAAATTACTACCTTTACAATGGATAAGCTTATAAAGATATCAATAATTTCA
>USJA01000177.1 GCA_900554875.1 uncultured Clostridium sp.
ACGCGTCAAGATGGTTATGTGCCTTGAGGCACTGCAAGTAACAAAGCCTTATAGGTGCATATTAAAATACCCCCAGCTAAGCTGGGGGATTTTTATTTATTTTGATAAATTGGTAAATTAATATATTCATAAGGACTAATCCTATTATGATTTTTATCTCTAATTTCAAAGTAAAATTTGCCATTAGCTCCAACTTCACCTAGCTTTTGCCCTTCTTGCACTGGAATAACATCACCATTTATTGGTTTTTCAATTCCAGCATAAAAAGCATAAATTTCATCTTTCTTAAAACCTGAATAACCTATTTCTATATAATTACCATATACATTATCCCTACCTGTTTTATATATTAAGCCATCTCCTATACTTTTTACATTCATTCCTGAATCCGCACTCACTATCATGCTATTGTCATTGTTTACATTAATATTGCCAACACTGACAGGACTAGAATATTTTGATTTAAAAACAATTTCTGTATTTTTTAATGACTCATAAGAAGGCTCTGTTTGCATATTCTTTTCTTTTTTGGCTAAAAAAAGTTTTTTAATATTAAAAACTGGGCTTAAAATCAAAAACATTCCTAAAAATATTATAGCTATAATAATAAAAATATATAATTTTGATTTTTTATTTTTCGTACCAATTCTTACAATATTCATAACAAGTTCCTCCTTTATACATTTATTTTAGCATAATTAAACGTAAAATGCAAATTAATTATATTTATCTTGACATAAGTATACAAAAATAGTATAATTTTATATGCAAATTGTTTGCACTTAAAAGAGGTGTAATTGGTGAAAGATATTATTTTAGATACATTACTAGATTCTCTAAAAATGTTACCATTTTTATTCTTATCATATCTTATTATTGAATTTATAGAGCACAAATCTTCCAAAAAAATCGAAAAGGCCCTTAAAAATTCTGGGAAATGTGGACCGATTATAGGAGGAATTTTAGGAATATTTCCACAATGTGGTTTTTCTGTTACTGCTGCTACGTTATATGCAAGCAGAGTTATTACGCTAGGAACACTTGTAGCTGTATTTCTAACCACATCAGACGAAGCAATTCCTGTACTTCTTTCTCATCCTGAAAGTATGCCTATATTATTGAAAGTTATAGGCCTAAAATTAATTATAGGTGTAGTTATTGGCTTTATAATAGATTTAATATTTAGAAAAAAACATACTCCAATCGAAGAAAAAGAGAAAACACAAGAACATATTCATTCTATGTGTGCAAATTGTGATTGTAATCATTCAGGAATTCTTAAATCCTCAATAAAACATACCTTAAATGTTTTCATATTTATATTAATTTTTGCTTTTATATTAAATACTCTGATTCACTATATTGGAGAAGAAATGCTATCTAAACTATTAATGTCTGGAAGTGTTTTTCAACCTTTGGTTGCTGGTCTTATTGGTCTTATACCAAATTGTGCATCCTCAGTATTACTTACAGAACTATTCTTATCAAATAATATCTCTTTTGCTTCTATAATTGCAGGACTAAGTAGTGGATCGGGCCTTGGCATGGTTATTCTATTTAAGGAAAATAAAGATATAAAAGAAAACTTTAAAATATTAGGACTAATATATTTACTTGGGGTATCAATTGGAATTATAATTGAAATAATAGGGATAATTTTTAAATAAGTATAATAAAGTAAAAAATCATTGAATTTGCTAAAGTAATTTCAATGATTTTTTTATACAGATTATAATAATTTTATTTTTTACAACTATTTTTATCTAAACATGCTAAATATCTTTCTTCAGCCTTATCCCAATTAATGATATTTGAGTAATTTTCTATATATTCATCTCTTAGATTGTTATATTTTAAATAGTACGCATGTTCCCATACATCAATTAATAAAATTGGACATAAGTTTAAGTCAAGTACTGTGTCTTGATTTTTTGTTTCTATAATATTTAAATTATTATTTCTATCCATAACAAGCCAAGCATATCCTGATCCAAATATATTTAATGCTTCCTCTTTAAAACATTTATAGAAGTTACTATAATTAATGTATTGCTCATTTATTTTCTTTGAGAGCTTGCCTAAAGGCACATTCTTTGTCAAATTGTTTTTTAATCCACTAAAATATAAATTATGGTTATATACTCCTCCACCATTGTTTTTTACTTTCTCTCTTATATCCTCGGGCAAAAACATTAAACTTGTAAGGAGCTTTTCAAGTGACCAATTATATAGTCTAGGATAAGGTGCTAGAGCTTTATTTAAATTATCTACATATGTTTTTAAATGTTTATCATGATGTAAATGCATTGTTTTACTATCTATGTATGGTTCCATTTCTTCATAGCTATATGGTAATTCTTTTAATTTAAAAGGATATGTTTCTATCATTTTTATCACCCTATAAAATAATATGATTATAGAA
>USJA01000178.1 GCA_900554875.1 uncultured Clostridium sp.
AAAATTAAAAAAATTGTGTAAAGATTTGCATATAATAGTTCCATATCGATGAAATCATTCCATTTATTTTTTTCTAAATACGAAATTTGTTAATATGTAAATTTAATTTATTTAACATTAACTGAAAAATAAAGCAAAGTATATAATACTTCACTTTATTTTTCTTTTATAATATTATACAGATAAGTCCGCCACTTCCTTCATTTATTATTCTTTGTAGTGTTTCTTGAAGTTTCATTTGTGCTTCATCAGGCATACGATATAACTTATTGTGAAGTCCTTCATTTACAAGCTCGTGAAGTGACTTTCCAAAAATATTAGATTGCCATATTTTTTTTGGATCTGTTTCAAATTCACTAAGAAGGTATTTTACTAAATCTTCGGATTGTTTTTCACTTCCAACTATTGGTGAAACTTCAGTTTCTATATCTGCTCTTATCATATGAATTGATGGGGCAGAGGCTTTAAGTTTAACACCATACTTGTTACCTTGTTTTACAATTTCTGGCTCTTCAAGTTTTAAATCATCCATTTCTGGAGTAACAATTCCATATCCTTTTATTTTAACTTCCTCAAGTGCCATGGCGATTTTGTCATATTCGTTTTTACATCTTGAGAATTCTTTTAAAAGTTTAAAGATATCACCATCAGACGAAATTTCTAGGTTTGATATTTCACTTAATATTTTGTAGAACATTTTAGAATTGATTTCCATTCTAATTTTAACATTTCCATCTTCCATTTTTGCATTTTCAATTTCAATTCTGTTAAATATTTCATTTTCATCATCTATTCTAGATATAAGTTCTTTAATTTCTCTTAAAGAATAGCTATCAGAAAAACTATTTTTTATAATGTTTATAATATCTTGTTTTAGCCAGTTATCTATATCTAATATGCTAAACCAAGCAGGGAGTCTGAAACCTATTTCTGTTACAGGAAATTCATCTAAAATTCTCTCAAAAGTATAAGATAAGTCTCTATTATCCATTTTTGCTATATCCATTGGAATTACAGGAACATCGTGTACATTTGCTAAATTTTCAGCTAGTCTTTTAGTACCTTCTTCGTCAGGATGTGTTGAATTTAAAAGTACAACAAATGGTTTATTTATTTCTTTTAACTCACTGATTACTCTGTTTTCAGCTTCAACATAATCTTCTCTTGGAATATCTGTTATGCTTCCATCAGTAGTTACTACAAGGCCTATAGTAGAGTGGTCTTTTATAACCTTCTCCGTTCCTATTTCTGCAGCCTTTACAAATGGAATTTCTTCGTTTGACCATGGGGTTTTAACCATTCTTGGTTCTCCATCTTCCATATGTCCTACAGCAGAATCTACTAAATAGCCCACACAGTCAACCAATCTTGTTTTCATTTTAACATTATTGTCTAGTTTAATTTCAACAGATTCATTAGGTATGAATTTTGGTTCAGTTGTCATTATTGTTCTACCCGCAGCACTTTGGGGAAGTTCATCTATGGCTCTTTCTTGTCTGTTTTCATCGCTTATATTTGGAATGACAAACTTTTCCATAAAATTTTTAATAAATGTTGATTTTCCCGTTCTTACTGGACCTACTACTCCAATATATATGTCTCCATTAGTTCTTGTAGCTATATCTTTATATAATCTCAAATCTTTCATTTTTTACCTCCAAGTTTTTCCTTTACTACAAATATATTAATGACTTGTTTTTTTATGCAAAAGTTTTTAAATTATTTAAAATAACAAAAAACACTGAAAGATAAAATATCTATTTCAGTGCCTAATTTTAAAAAAATATTTCATATAAATTCCTGCCTGTAAATAACCAAAGTAGGGAAAGTAGAGCAAGAATTAATGCAAAAAATATAAAAAGTTTGAATCCTAGCTGCTTTAAATCATATAAAACATAGTTAAAATAATTTTTCCCTGATGTGTTTTTTGCAGAGGGTTTAGGAATTTTGTTTGAAAAGTTTTTTAGTTCATTTTGAAAAAGCCCATCATCTGTATTAATTGAAGGTGGGTATATGTTTTGCGTTGTTAAAAAATTATTTATTAGATTATTTTTAGATGTTATAACATCTTTTAGGTATTCATTCTCAGACTTTAGAGAAGAAATTATATTTTCATACTTGGCTAGTTCATTGTAGTTAATCTTATTTTCTTGTGATAATTCATCATCGTAATTTTTTCTTTTTTGAGGGTTTGATAGTATATCATATGCTTCGGTAATTTCCTTTGTAATTTCTTCTGCTTTTGTTTTTTCCTCCCCTTGAAATAAATCTGGATGATTTTGTTTTACCTTTATTTTATATACTTTTTTTAT
>USJA01000179.1 GCA_900554875.1 uncultured Clostridium sp.
TTTTATTTAACTAACTTTAATTATTTAAAATATTAAAATACTTAGTTAGCACTTCTTGATTATTTATGATGTAAATATTTATAAATAACACTTTTGTTATTAGTTGATTGGATATGTGAAAGAGGGAACTTAATTATTTATTATGTAACTTACATACAAATACTATCTTTTGGAGAAGATAAAACGCAATTTATGGCTTCAATAAATAATATAAAAATATGCCTTTTCTTGTGATTGTATGCATTCTTTTGACTATTATTACACTTAAATATACAATATACTAGTGAAAACAAAAAATCACAAACTTTTCTTTTGTTGTTCGCTAGCATATATTTTGCAGTCGGTACAAATATAGGTTTAATTCGCTTTGGACATATATACAAAAGCATAACTTAAGCTAATTTTCGGTGGTATATATTTGCTACTGCCATGAATATAGCAGAAGGAAGTTCATTTTGAATATAAAGCATAAATGTTAAACTGGAAATATATTTTATATGTAATACGTGTTCATGTTTTTTTTGAACAAAAAAGGCTTTATTATTTTCTATTCTTATTTTTTTATATTATATTTGTATCACCTTTCATGCTGTACCTAATTGATAGGAATAATGGAAGTATTATTTATATAAAGAAAGACGTTTACTTAGCGTTTTGTTTTTTTAGCTTATCGAAATCTTGCAAATTTTAAACAGAAGTTAGAAAACAAACCAACAGTAGATGTCTACGCTGTATGTTTGTATTATGTGTTTTTAGACATATAGGATTACATATACGTATTGGCGTGGGCTCTGCGTTGCTCGTTCAGACTTCTGTGGACAATGCGAGAGCCTCAATAAGCATGATGAGCAATAAGTTGATTCCCCACGCTTTTTTTATATAAGAGTAACTTTTCTAAAACAATCTGTGTAGGGGAAGTCCACAGATATAATAATATTTATTATGAAAAATATTTATTTACTAATGTTTTGCATGTTATTTTGTTTAACAGGTTCAGCCCAAATTTATGTTTCAGAACCTGATTTTGTAGGTGAAGTTGTTGCTATTTCTGATGATGGCAATGCTACTCCTTTAGAAAAAGTAAATGCGCAAGTAAAAATTAAAGATCAACTTATGGGGTTAGAAAAGAAATTATATGTAAATGGTAAAACTTCTCCCGTTAGATTAAAATCTGGAAAAATTCAATTAATAGTACGTGCTGTTGATAACAATACAGATCCGATGTCAATCATTCGTGTTTTTGAATTTTCAGTGGGAAAAACACGTAAGGCAACAATGGAAAAAGAAAACGAACTAACTGGAGCACTTTCTTCTAATCACTATAAATACATTGGATTTATTGGAAAAAAATATGGAGAAAGTTCTTATTTATTAACAATCAATAATATTGCTTCAGGTGAATACGGAATAACAATAAACAATCCCAATACCGTTGATGAAAAGATGCTGATTGTTTCATGCTTTGGAGTAGATTAAGTGTTCTTTCTAAGAGAATAATAATGTGGTAGAAATGACAATTTTGCATTTTTATATACAAAACAAATAAAAAATAGTATGGAAATTGTATCTTTAAGACCAATGTTATAGATGCGTGGAATTCAAGAAATTGTATTATATTCAAAAATTGCTGCTCGGCATTGGAAAATCGTATTTTTTTAGATGAATTTATACTTAGTTTAGACTCTAATTACTAACGCGTTATAGTAAAGCTGTATTTTATGATCTATTTTATTCTGAAAGATATGATTATGATAGTCTAAGAATAGAAGAATTGGTGAAAAGAGCATTCATGACGTTAACACACACTATGTTCACTTTTGATAATGAACAGCTTTCTGCTGCAATATTGCTTTTTATAACACTACATCAAAACAAGAATGATATGATAAATATTTTCACATCATGTGCGGAAGAAATAGATAATTCAGTAATAGCACGTAGAGTTGAGTGTATCAAATCTTTTATTTGGTATTTAATTCAAAATGGTTATAAACATTATTCTTTTGATATTGATGTAGACAAGAAAAAAATGAAGCTGTGACAGATTATCTGAAAAAACATACAGTTGGTGAATTCTCCTTAACATCAATGGAGGAAATATTTAATGGACAGGATATTATAAGAAAGTATTATAAACTTATTTATGATAAAATCTGTCGAGATGTTCCTTCTTTTTTCTCATATAAATAAGCACACAAAAGAGTTGTTTTGCGATAGCGTACACGCAGTTCCCTAACTCCCACCACCCCATTAAGGTATGCCTGCTTCTTGTTAGCCCTCACTACCGTTCGTTGGCTGCTGAATC
>USJA01000180.1 GCA_900554875.1 uncultured Clostridium sp.
CATTTATAATTCCTAAATCTAAATAATATTTAAGTAATTTACTCCAGTTTTCATAGTTTTGATATCCAACTCCAATTGGGAAATCTGGTACATATGCCTTCTTTCCATCTGTTGTTATAAAATCATGTAACCAACTAAACCAATTACAAAAAGGACTTCCAAAAGAGCCATGTATTATAAAATAATTTTCCATTTACTTTTCCTCCAATATATTTACACATAAAATATTTCTTTTCATCTACTTGAATATGCATTTAAAGTCATAATCAACTATCATACTTCGTTTATTAAGTAAAATCATAAGTGCTAATGTTATTTTATATATTATCAATCTGCCAATCAATTGGGGCAATTTTATTTTTTCTTAAAAATTCGTTTGCTTTTATAAAATGATTGCACCCCTCAAATCCATAATGTACTGAGAATGGACTTGGATGTGATGAAGTTAAAACGAGATGTTTCGGATTTGTAATCAACGCCTGTTTTTTCTTAGCAAAGTTTCCCCAAAGCATAAATACCACAGGTTCTTCTTTTTTATTTATCTCTTCTATTATTCTATCAGTAAATATTTCCCAACCTTTTCCTTGATGTGAGGCTGGCTTATCCTTTTCTACTGTAAGAACACTGTTTAACATAAGTACACCTTGTTTTGCCCATTTTAATAAATATCCATTGTTTGGAATATAGCATCCAAGTTCTCTATTTAATTCTTTGTATATATTTACAAGTGAAGGTGGTGTTTTTATTCCAGGATTGACAGAGAATGCCATTCCATGTGCCTCTCCTTCACCATGATAAGGATCTTGTCCTAAAATTACTACTCGTATATACTCGTATGGTGTATTCTCAAGAGCAAAAAATATATTTTTCTTTGGTGGAAATATTGTTTTAGTAGCATATTCATTTTCTACAAATTCATGCAGTTTTTTGTAATATTCTTTATTCTTTTCTTCCTCTAAAATTTCACTAAATCTTCTCATTTTTCCTCCTAATTTAATTCTATCCCTTTCATTTTTAAAAGCATTCGTATATATTTTTTTGCCTTACTTAAGTTTGTACTTCTTCCATGTCCAGGATAGATTATTATATCATCAAACCTGTCAAATATTTTTTGTATAGAGTTCACCATTTCTTCAAAATTTGCAGTTGCAAGATCACATCTTCCATAGCAATCATAAAATATCGTATCTCCTGTAAAAAGACTATTGCTAGTTTTTTCAAATAAACAAATTCCTCCCGCTGTATGGCCTGGAGTATGTATTATTTCAAAATTTAATATTCCAACTCTAAAACAAAAATTGTCTTTTACTTTTTCTATATCACATGAACTTAAATCATTTCTTTTAATTCCTTGAGCTATACTATAATCTTCAACTTTTCCAATTAACATATCATAATCTTTTTCATGTATTAAAACTTTGCTTTTTGTATATTCATAAACCTCTTTTAAAGCACCTGTATGATCTCCATGTGCATGTGTTAAAACTATATATTTTATTGATATGCCAAGTTCTACAATCTTTGATATAATCTTATTTGCTTCATATCCTGGATCTACAATGATGCCTTCTTTTTCAACATCATCGTATACTATATATGTATTTGTAAAATGTCCAAGTCCTCCTACATTAACTCTTACATTTTCAATATTTATCATTTTTCCTCCCGAAGTTATTTTAAACGCTTTACTTCAAAAACACTATCAACTTTTTTTAAATTTCTAATTATTTTTTGTAATTGTGCTACATCTGATATATTTAAAGAAAATTCCATTATATTTTCTCTATCTTGGGTTGTTTTTGTATTCATCCCTTCAATATTTACTTTTAAATCATTTAATTTTGATATTACATCAGTTAATATATTATTTCTATTATTTGCTTTTACAACAATTTTTGTAGTAAATGAAGTGTTGTTATTTTTTACCCAAGAAACATTTATTTTTCTTGAATTATTAGTAAGTTTTGTTATATTATGACAATTTAGAGTATGTACAGATACTCCATTTGAATTTGTTATATATCCTACTATTTCGTCACCTGGTATTGGATTACAACACTTTGCAAATTGTACCTTACAATTTGGTATATTTTCTACTATTACTAAATCAGAATTTGATTTGTTCTTTAATAAAGAAACCTTGCCTATTCCTTCATTTTTAACTTCTATATTATCTTTTTTGTATGCCTCATTTAATTTATTCATCACCTTTAATGGGGATACACTACCAAAGCCAATATTTTCATAACAATCATCTATTGTTTTAAAACTAAAACTTTTTAACATTTCTTCTAAAT
>USJA01000181.1 GCA_900554875.1 uncultured Clostridium sp.
TTATATTGAATTATTTTCTTACCTAATATATAATTTAAATGTTAAAAGTGCAATTTATTAAAAAATGCATTTTTAACATTAGTAGATATAAAAGAGGGAGAAGATATGAAAAAGTTTTTAAAATATACATTAATAATATTTGCATTTGTGTTAGTAATATCTGTAAAGGATAGGGTAAGTGCAATAGCAAATTCTGGAACATGTACATATCAAAATGTTGAATTTAGTTTTTCAAAGTTAAGTAACGGATATTTACATTGTGAAGCAATGAAATTACTAAATGGAAATACTAAAATTATCTATCCAGATACTATAGACAATGTACCAGTTGTTTCAATAGGTGGAGTTATAAGTGATAGTAAAAATATACGTAATGTTGTAACTAGTGTTGAATTACCAAGCGAATTAACTAGTATAGCTAATAATGCCTTCTACCGTTGTACCAATTTAAAAACTGTAAAAATAAAAGATAAGGTACAGAGTATAGGTGATAGTGCTTTTAGGGGATGTAAAAATCTAACAAATGTAACAATACCAAATAGTGTAATTAGTATAGGGGATTATGCCTTTTCTAGTTGTACAAGCTTAACAAGTATAACAATACCAAGTAGTGTAAGAAGTATTGGAGCTAGTGCTTTTTTTAATTGTAGAGGCGTAAATAAGTTAAATATAAATACAAATAACTTAAGCAATATAGCAATGGATTCTTTTTCTTGTTTAGGAAACTTAAATGAAGTTGTAATACCAAAAGGAGTTCAAACACTTTCATCTGGAGCATTCTCTAACTGTAATACATTAGGAAAAGTAACTTTGCCAAATGGCTTAAAGGAAATTGGAAGTCTGTCACTTGATGGTTTAATAACTGAAATAAATATACCAGTATCTGTTCAAAAAATAGATAGTCCTATTAAGTCACCAAGTGCATTACTTTTTAGAAGAATTAATGCACCTACTTTAGGTGAAAATGCAGAATTTCCTAGTGATACTAAAATATATGTTAGAAAAGAAGCAGAAGGTTATGATAAAAATGGTTGGGAAAAATATAGCAAACAGATAATTAAATATGAGGAAAAATTAGTAAAAGATAGTTATGTAATTACAAGTGTTTTGCAGCTTAATAAAATAGAATTAGCAAATTCACTTAAAAGTGTAGCTTCAATTTCAGAATGTACAATAAAGGATCCAAGTATACTTTCACTTGACAGTTCAATGTATATACAACCAAAGAAAAATGGTACAACGAATATTGATGTTAAGATTAAATTCTTTGATGGAACTACTAGAAATTTGAGTGCAACAGTAAATGTTAATATAAAAGCATCAAGAATTACCTTGGATAAAACAGATTATACATTTTCAAACACAAACAAAATGAAATTAAATGCTTCAATTTATCCAACTTCAGCCTCTAAAGATGTAACATGGAAAAGTACAAATGAGAGCATAGCAACAGTTGATGAAAATGGAAATGTAACTCCAGTAGGAAATGGAACATGTAAAATAACGGCCTCAACAACAGATGGATCAAATCTAACTGCAAGTTGTAATATATCTGTAAATATAAAAGCAGAAAAAATATCATTAGATAGAACCGAGTATGTATTTATAACGTCAAATAGTATGAAATTAACATCTAGTATAACACCGAGTCTAGCTAAACAAAATGTAACATGGAAAAGTAATAATGAAAAAATTGCAACAGTAGATGAAAATGGAAATGTGACACCAAAGGGATATGGAAGATGCAGGATAAGAGCAACAACAACTGATGGAACAAATCTAACGGCAGAGTGTATAGTCGATGTAAGAGTACCTGCAAATAGGATAAGTTTAGATAAAAAAAGTGTAACAATTACAAGTATATCACAAAAAGAAAAAGTTGAAGCAACAATTGAGCCAATATACTCATTTCCAAAAGCGGTGTATAAGAGTAGTAATACAAATATAGCTAAAGTAGATAGTAACGGAAATATAACTCCAGTAGGAAATGGAACATGTAGAATAACAGCTACGACCCTAGATGGAACTAATTTAGCTACGAGTTGTGATGTAATAGTAGATATAAAAACAGGGTATATTATATTAGATAAGACAAACTATACATTTAACAAAGCAGGAAGTATGAAATTAAATGCAACTGTATCACCAAAAGAATCAAATAAAAATTTAAAATGGAGTAGTAGTGATGAAAAAGTAGCAAAGGTAAATAGTGACGGAACAGTAACAGCAGTAGGAAATGGAACATGTAAAATAACAGTAGAAACAACAGATGGAACAAATTTATCAGTAAGT
>USJA01000182.1 GCA_900554875.1 uncultured Clostridium sp.
ATTTTGTTTGTTTTATATTTTTCAACTCATTTTTTATAAAATTATCTCTTTCTTCAATCATATCCTTTGCTTTTCTTTCTAAAATTGGCATTCTGTTATTACTTAATTCTACTAATTCCATTTTATAACTTAAAATAGTCTTCACAAATTCTTCTTGTTCGTTTTCACTTTCATATTTAAGTCTAAGTTTATCTAATTGCTCTTTTTCATCTTGTTTTAACGCATTATTTTTTTCTATTTCTTTTAAATTTAAATATATTTTTCTATTCAAAAACCAATTATTCACGCAATCAGTATAACTATTTATTATCTGTGTTATTTTTTCAATCTCTATGCACGCAATATCAACAAATTCTCTATATTTCTTTGTATCGTTAATAACATTATTATCGTAAAACCAATTAATATTCCATAAAACTCTTCTTATTCTACATAAATATAAACTCAATTGAATACAAATGTCTCTATAATTATACTCATTTAAAATATTCAATGATATCTCCAATGCATTTGTTGGATTTAAAATCTCTAATTGATGCTTTACTTCTGATTTAAATTGACTAAATTCTAATTCTTTTTGATTTTTAATATAGTCATATTTATTTTGTTTAATTCTTGAATCTTCTGTACATATAATTGTTATTATAACACCAAAGAATGCTGCAATTCCACCAATTGCCCCAATTGCATTCCATAAAATGTCATTACTAAAGTTTCCATTATTATCTTTAAACAATCCTAATACAAAGTTCCAAGGTACAATCTTATCTAATAAAAAAATTATACAAATTACAATTAAAATTCCTGTCATTATCTTTTGGTGTCTCTTTAATTCTTCAATATATTTACATTCTTGTTTCATTTTATCCTCCAATCAAAAAAGCAAAATAATCCTGTAATATAAAATTACAATTACTTTGCTTTTCCTTTGTATATTTTATTTAAATGTTTGCAAACTTTCTAAACATTTCTCAATAAAAATATTCATATTTGTTTTAGTTGTACTTTTAAAATATTTAAGAAGTTTGTTTACTTGTTCTAAATCAGCTTGTCCTGTGTTCTTTGGAAAAAGTTCTTCGTATACTTTTCCCTTTTCCTTATCATTTGGTAATTTACTTATTAATTTTAAATCATATAATACATGGTCAAGATTAATATCATTCCATATTGGTATAATATATGGACTTAACCAGTGATTTTTAAACATTTCTCCATTTTTGTATTTTTTTATTTTTTCTTCTGTTGTATCATCTAAATCCATCATTGGCATAATAAAAAAGTTGATAAATTTTTTATTTTTTTCTTCTATAATATATTTTTGTTTTAATTTGCTTTTATTTTTAAAATCATTGTTTCCTAATATTGTCATTAAACTATCTATTTGTATGCTCGTTTTCCCATTTTTTAATGAATATATTTCTATAGGTAAATGTAGATTACTTTTAATATGTTCTGCTAACAAAAGTTCACTTTTTCCATGTGGTATTATGATTCCTTTGCAGTAATTAGGTTTCCTC
This sequence comes from uncultured Clostridium sp., assembly GCA_900554875.1. Lineage (GTDB taxonomy): Bacteria > Bacillota > Clostridia > TANB77 > CAG-465 > CAG-465. Next base: position 1,518 of record USJA01000182.1, read on the forward strand.
ACCATTATTTTTTTCCTCTTCTTCTTCTGAATCTTCTAGAACATATTTTATTTCTTCAAAATCTACATACGAAGTTGTCGGTATTCCTCCAAATAAACCTTTAAAATACAAATCACGAGCATTATGATTTTTTTGTATTGTTATCCCATATTCTTTTATTGAATTTATATATTTATTTCCTTCATAATCTGCTGATAATATATATATACATTCTTTTGGCAAAATTTCTAACAATAATGTATTATGAGTTGTTATAATTAATTGTCCTGTTATTTCATCCTTAATTGATAAAATGATATTTTTCATTAAAAGGTCATGAATACCATTATCAATTTCATCTATAACAACAGTTTCTCCCATTATTGCACCAATTAATGTATCAAATTCTTCTATAATTTTTTTAGTTCCTTCTGATTCTAGTTCTATTGGTATTGATTTTAAATTTCCACCTATCATTTTATTAAAGAATAACTTATATCTTATTTTATCATCTTTCTCTTCTATAACATATTTAACGCTTTTTATATCTGCATATGCTTGAGTAAAAAATATGTTTAAAACATTTTCATATTTTTTTATTTCATCAATTTTATTTTTAGATATCACTCCAGATTTTAAATCTGCTAATACATTTTTTTTCATATAATTATCTGGCATAAAATTTAAGTACCATTTGTTTACATGAATTGTCATTGATAATATTTTAATAATAATTTCCAATATTTTTTGTGAAATATTATTCTTTACGTATTCTTTATTTTTTTCTTTTTCTTC
>USJA01000183.1 GCA_900554875.1 uncultured Clostridium sp.
AATATATACCAATGATAAAATACAAGACATAAAAATATATTGAGTTAGGAGTGGATTAACGAATATAATTATATAGCTGGTCTAAATATTAAATTAAAAAGGAGAGAATTTTTATGCACTAAGGGGAGCTTTACAGAAAAACAACGTACAGATTATAAAGTTATTTTCAACTAGATATTGCAAAAATTAAAAAATAGTAGTATAATATTAATGTAACGTTGAAGGGACGAGTAAGGTTATACACTGCTACAAGAGAGAATTAGTCATGGGCTGTAAGCTAATTTTAGTAAGAATTATCTGAAGACTACCCCTGAGTTAATGGGAAACCATCGTTGATTTCGTACAATCATAAATTAAGTAAAATTTAGGGTGGAACCGTGCAATAAATATATTGTACCCCTATAGACAAAAAATGTATGTCTATAGAGGTACATTTTTTGATATAAAAAGGAGTGATTTTATGAAGTATTTAAAAAATGACGGAGAAGTTTTTGAAGGAGATTATGATATAAAAATTGCAAGACATACGGCATCACATATATTAGCACAAGCTGTAAAAAGATTATATAAAGATGCAAAACTTGCAATAGGGCCTGCAATTGATACAGGATTTTACTATGATTTTGATAATCTTTCTTTAAGGCAGGAAGATCTTGAAAAAATTGAATCAGAGATGAAAAAAATCATAAAAGAAAATCTTAAATTAGAAACTTTTGAACTCTCAAAAGATGAAGCTTTAAAATTTGTTAAAGAAAATGGAGAAATATACAAACAGGAAATAATTGAAGAACTACCAGCTGGTGAGAGAATTACATTCTATAAGCAAGGTGAATTTACAGATTTATGTGTTGGACCTCATATGTTATATACAAAGGGAGTAGGAAAAGTTAAGCTAATATCTACAACTGGTGCGTATTGGAAAGGTGACGAACATAATAAAATGCTTACAAGAATTTATGGAACAGCATTTAAAACCCAAGAAGAAGTAGATAGCTTTATGGAACAAAGAGAAGAAGCTAAAAAAAGAGATCATAATAAACTTGGACGTGAACTTGAGATATTTACAACTAGTGATATCATAGGTCAAGGTTTACCAATACTTTTACCAAAAGGTGCAAAAATGCTTCAAATATTACAAAGATTTGTTGAAGATACAGAAGCAAAACGTGGTTGGAAACTTACAAAAACTCCATATATGGCAAAATCTGATTTATATAAATTATCTGGCCACTGGGATCATTACAAAGAAGATATGTTTGTAATGGGAGATGAAAGTAAAGATGATGAAGTATTTGCTTTAAGACCAATGACTTGTCCTTTTCAATACCAAGCATATTTAAATAGAGGTAGATCATACAGAGATCTTCCTATGAGACTTAATGAGACTTCAACTTTGTTTAGAAATGAAGCTTCAGGAGAAATGCATGGGCTTATTCGTGTAAGACAGTTTACATTATCTGAAGGTCATCTTATGTGTACACCAGAACAATTGGAAGATGAGTTTAAAAAATGTTTGGAACTTGCTATATATATGCTTAAAGTCTTAGGACTTTATGAGGATGTTTCATATCGTTTTTCAAAATGGGATCCAAATAACAAAGAAAAATATATAGGTACTGAAAAAGAATGGAATGAAGCTCAAGGAACTATGGAGAAAATATTAAATCATCTGGGACTAGAGTATAAAGAAGGAATTGGTGAGGCTGCTTTTTACGGACCAAAATTAGATATTCAAATAAAAAATGTATTTGGTAAAGAAGATACCCTTATAACTATTCAAATAGATCAAATGCTTGCTGAAAAATTTGGAATGGAATACGTTGATAAAGATGGAACAAAGAAAAATCCATATATTATTCATAGATCATCTCTTGGATGTTATGAAAGAACTTTAGCACTTCTTATTGAAAAATATGCAGGAGCATTTCCACTATGGCTTTCTCCAAATCAAGTTAGAATTTTACCTATATCTGAAAATGAAGTTGATTATGCATATAGTATAAAAGAAGCATTAGAAAATGCAGGAATAAGGGTAGAAGTTGATGCTTCAAATGAAAAAATTGGACATAAAATAAGAAATGCACAATTAGAAAAAGATCCATATATGATTATTTTAGGTAAAAATGAAGTAGAAAATAACTCAATATCTGTAAGAACAAGAGAAGGAGAAAAAATGGATAACATTTCTTTAGATGAATTCTTAAATAAATTAAAAGAAGAAATAAACGAAGCTTTTAATAAATAATATTAAGT
>USJA01000184.1 GCA_900554875.1 uncultured Clostridium sp.
ATAGTAAATATTGTTTGGACCTATAAAAATTGCAAAAAAAATGATGTAAACTTACTACTTTTGTCGAAAAAATATTAAATTGAAAAAATAATGATATAATATGACTAGGTGATGAAAATGTTGAAGAAAAAAGTAAAAAAAAAATTACCTAGTTCATATAATTATTATGAGGAAGTAAAAATAAAATCTGATAAAATTGCTTTAGAATATAACATAACAGATGAATTTAATAAGTCAAGATTATATAATTTAATTTTAAACTTGTGCAATCAGATAGTATATAATTATACATATGTGCTAACAACATCTGATCTTTACTTTATAGCTGATTATAACATAAATTTAATTACTGTTTTAGATAAATTTAGAGAAGATATTATAAAACAAATATCATACGCATGATGTATTAATAAAAAAAAAGTGCACAATATAATATTAAGTACTTTTTAAGGTAACATTCCTTATTGTACTGTATATAGTTTATAGAATAATTTTTATTATTACTATGGGATGGGTAATTTTTTACTCATTCTTTTTTGTATATTTTATTAAATTCTATTTACAATTTTTTATTTTTAGTATATCATTATATACAGTATTTAGTAAAAGAAGGGGTATATATATGAATTCAAAAATGTTTTTTCAAATAAATAATAATGATACAATGTCATCTAAGATAGAAGAAGGGTTTGATAACAGTCCAAAAAGAGTATACATATTTAGTGGAAACTTTAAAGAAGGCGGTTTTAACATATTAGAAGATTATTTTATAGATTCAGATGCCAAAAAATATATTGTAATAGGTATTGATAAAAAAAATACAACAAAAATAATGTTAGACTCCTTGCTTAAATTTACAAAGGATATATATGTTTTTAGTAATAATGATTTAATAGAGTTTGATAGTAGTATATGTATATTTGAATATAAGGAAAAGGCTATAATGTATAATCTATCTTCAAACTTTTCAGAAAGCGGACTTCTAAATAATACTTCTACGTATTTGGAAACAACTTATGATTTGAAAGATGCGGTTGATAAAAAAGAGTATAAAAATATTATAAAAAGCATAACTCAAATAGTTGAAGATGAAAATGGAAAGTTTAAAAAACTTACGAGAGATATGGTAGATGTTCTTCAAGAAAATAAAGAAATATTTACAACAAAACAATATGTACATAATGTAAAGAGTATTTCTGAATTGCTTGGTAAAGAGCCTACTATAAAGCCTGATAAAAAGGAAATTAGTAAGGATGAGATTGAAGATATATATGTTTCAAATATAGAAATACCTAAAATCGAAATTGATGATAATGATTTAGGTTTGGATGATATAGATATATCTGAAGTTGATGATGAACCTATATTAAATACTAAGCCTGATTCAGAAGAAAAATTAAAACATGAAAAAGAAGAAAATACTACATTAAAAGAAGAGAAAAAAATAGAAGAAGATGCAAAAGAAGATAATGAGCTTTTTGATGAAAATTTAGAAGATATGGATTATGACGAGAATGATACATTAGATATTGCAGATATGTTATTTTCTAAAGCTGATTTAGAACTAGATGTTGACGAAGCAAAAAAGGAAAATAAAAAGGATAAATCAGAGGAAAAGCCTCAGGAGGCTGAACTTGTTAAAGTTAAGAAATTAAATTTAAATAACATCTCAAATTTTATATATGAACTACCAGCCAAAACAAAAACATCAAAGAATCAAGATATATTAAAAATTCCAAATTATATTTCTAAAATGATTCCAAATTTCTTTGAATTATCAGATAATTCAAAAACTGAAGAAATAGATGGTAACATATATAAAACGAGAAAAATAAATCTTGAATTAGTTGATGTTAAAAATGGTAAAAAATACATTGATAGAGAGGCTAAAATATCATATAAGGTTGGACAGTCTTATGTTTCTATTATATCTGATGCTTTTAAAAATGTTGATTATGTTGAACTTGATATTGCAAGAATAATAAAGCTTGATAGTAAAGTATATCATATAGAAATAATAGCATCTGATATGCAAGAATATAAATTATGGAGTAAATTATGTAATCAAGACTTCAAATCAAGTAGTAGAAGATATGGAATGATGTAAACAAAATAAAAAGGGGAAAGTATATGAAAAAGAAGGATGGAATATCACTAATTGTTTTAATAATTACTATAATTATA
>USJA01000185.1 GCA_900554875.1 uncultured Clostridium sp.
ATATCCTAAATTTTTAATTTTTTTTGTTAAATTACTTATAATCCCTTTACTTCCATCAACTACTTTTAAATTAGGTACAATTCTTTGTATATTTTCTTTAAAGATTGGAAAATGTGTACAACCAAGAACAATATGGCTATATTCACTTAATTTATATGAACAAAGTTTTTCCTTTAAGTATTCATCAACTATATTACCTCTAACATTTTCTTCAGCAAATTCAACTAATTTATCTAAAGGTAACAAATCAACTTTATCTGTTATATGCAAATTTGTTATTAAATTTTTTAATTTTTCCTCTTTTAAAGTTATAGTAGTTGCAGCTACTATAATTTTTTTATTTTTTTCATCATCTACAGCCACCTTTACTGCAGGTTCTGTGCCTATAAAACATATATTTGAATACATTTTTCTTAAATCTTTTATACAAAGAGCAGTTGCAGTATTACATGCAATAACAATTATTTTGCATTCATTGTTTACAAGATATTCTATATTTTCAAATATATATTTTTTAACTTTATTTTTATCTTTTATTCCATATGGAGTATTTTTATTATCTGCCAAATACATAAAATGTCCATGTATTTTTTGACTTAAAGCTTCATTTAAAACTGTTATACCTCCAAGTCCTGAATCAAAAAAACCAATTTTCATAAAATATTACTCTCCTGTATATTAATTTTTTTTTAGTAAAGAAGATTATTAGAGCGATGGTCATAGTTGAAAGATATTTACTATCTTTAGTTTACTCTATATACAAAAAAGGTGGTTAAAATTGCCACCTTTTTTATATATTTTTACATTTGTGTTCTACCCTCTAATGCTTTAATTAAAGTTATTTCATCTGTATATTCAAGATCCCCTCCTACAGGTATTCCGTGTGCAATTCTAGTAACTTTTATACCAAGTGGTTTAATCAATCTTGATATATACATTGCTGTTGCCTCTCCTTCAACTGTGGGATTTGTTGCAAGAATTACCTCTTTTATACTATCATCCTTTAATCTTTCTAGAAGTTCTTTTATTTTTATATCTCCTGCAGATATATTATTCATAGGTGATATGGATCCATGAAGTACATGATATTTTCCTTTATATTCATGGGTTTTTTCCATTGCTATAACATCTTTTACATTTTCAACAACACAAATGGTTGATTCATCTCTTTTAGCATTTGAACAAATATCGCAAGGATCATTTTCTGTCAAATTATAACAAACTGAACAAAATTTTACATTCTTTTTTGCATTAACCAAAGTTTCAGAAAATTCCTTAGCAACTTTTTCATCAGCCTCTAATATATAAAAAGCTAATCTTACCGCTGTTTTATGCCCAATACCAGGTAATTTTTCAAATTGATTTATTAATTTATTAACTGTTTCTGAATACATATATTTACCTTAGAATAGTCCTGGTATATTTAAAGAACCTAGTTCAGATTGCATCATTGAGTCTGCTTTGTTCAAAGCTTCATTTACAGCTGTAAGAACTAAATCTTGTAACATTTCTACATCTTCTGGATCTACTACTTCCTTTTTTATAACAATCTCTTTTATTTTTTTATCTCCTGTTGCTCTTACCACAACAGCTCCACCGCCCGCAGATGTTTCTATCTCCTTTTTAGCAACTTCTTCTTGCTTTTCTTGCATATCCTTTTGCATTTTTTGTGCTTGTTTAATCATATTTTGCATATTTCCCATTCCCCCTGGGAAACCTCCAAATTTTGCCATTATCAATCATCCTTTCTTTAACTTTATACATTATAATATATTAATTTTACTTTTTCAATCAATATTAGTGTAATTTACTCCTTTTTCTTTAAATAGTTCTTCAATTTTTAATTCTTCACCTTTTTTTCCTTCATTAAGAACAATCTTAACTATTATTTCCTTACCATAATTTTCCTTAAAACAATTCTTAATTATTTCTAAACTATCTAATTCATTTAACAAATTATATGCAAATGAATTAGATGTTGCAATTAAAAGTGTATTTTCTTTTAAATATATTTTTGCACTTGCAATAGATGAATATATCTTTATATGTCCCCTTTGTAAAATATATTTCTTAAACTCATCTGAATTGCTAAATTCACTTACAATATTAAAATTTTCATTTTTTTTATTATTTTTTTCATTATTAATTTTTTGTGTTTCTATATTTTTATCAAGATCGGA
>USJA01000186.1 GCA_900554875.1 uncultured Clostridium sp.
TAGCTTGTTTTTCTATAATTATTTAATACCATTTATAATATCAGCAGGATTTTGCTCTATTATTTTAATTATCTGTTCTTGCAAATTTGTTTGTATTAATTTAAATATAATAGAATATAAAATGTATTATATTTTATATAATTAAGTTAAAATAATGTTTATTTAAATATAATAGAATTTAGTTTTTAAATAAAACTTATAAATAATAAACGGAGAAATATATAAAATACTAAAATGTTAAGTATAAGATTGGAGTTTATGATTAAATTTTATAGTATGTATTTTTTATTAAAAATTATAAATAATATATTGAATATTAACGTATAAAATGTTATTATATATACATACTAATTATGCGGAATTAGTTTAGTGGTAGAATAAAAGGCTTCCGATCTTTTGACGTGGGTTCGATTCCCACATTCCGCTCCATTTGAAGACAACTTACGGACTAATTAAAGTTCGTAAGTTTTTATTTTGTCCGTAGTCAGGCTTGGAAAGGCTTGTTCTACCAAATATAAAGATAATGTTCTCTTTCTAGGAAGGAGGACATTTTTTATGCTTGAATTCAAGATTATTGAAGAATTAAAACCTAATCCTAAACTATTAGAACTTATTAAAGACTTTACCTATAAAACTAAAAAAGGAAAAATTAAAGTTCTTCTAAATACTAATTTACATTTTATTGAACCTACTGAATATCTAATTACATATCCCATTACTCTTACTATACTTGAATATAAAGTAAATGAAATCAGTAATAAGCCATTCTACATTAAAGAGTATAAAGAAAAGTATAATTTGAAAGAAATTGAAACTTTTTTAAGAAATTTTTAAATTTAGGGTATACTTTTTGCATTTAAGTGAGGAAACATATAGAGAAGTATTAAAATTAGACTTCGTAAAACTCACTTTATTTGAGGAAACTAATGAGAAATATTAATTTTTTTCAAATTTAGGGTTGTTTTTTTGCATTTTTGTTAGGAAACATATGAGAAGTATTTTAATATTTCTCAAAATTAAGGGAAGGAGGAAAATTATGAGATGTGGAGTTTATGTAAGAGTATCTACTGATGACCAAAGAGATAATGGTTATTCTATTGATTCACAACTTAGAATGATTAAGGAGTATTGCGAAAAGAATGATTATGATATTGTAGATGTCTATAATGATGCAGGACATTCTGGAAAAGATTTAATGAGACCAGAAATGCAAAGATTGCTTAAAGATATTAAATCAAAGAAAATTGATAAGTTAATTGCTATTAAAGTAGATAGATTAACTAGAAATAATTATGATGGATTTTGGTTACTTAACTATTGTGAAGAACATGATGTTAAGATTGAATTAATACTAGAGCCTTATGATGTATCTACTGCTAATGGTGAAATGATATTTGGTATGAATTTAGTATTTGGTCAGCGTGAAAGAAAAGAAATTGGAGCAAGAACTAAACGTGCTATGGAAGAAATGGCACTAGAAAAAATACACCCAAGTCGTGCACCTTATGGTTATATTAGAAATAAAGATACTGGTCATTTAGAAATAGAACCAATTGAAGCACAAGTTGTAAAAGAGATATTTGAACTATGTAAAAAAGGTCATTCTACTAGAAATATTGCAACTATTATGAAAGATAATAACGCTTATTTAAAACAAGGCAAATGGAAAGCAGATAGAGTTTATAAGATACTTACTAATTCTATTTATATTGGTGTATTTGAGTATGGAAAGTATAAAAGAAAGCCACAAGATGTTTTAAGAGTTGAAGACTATTGTGAGCCAATTATTGATATAAATACTTGGAATGTTACAAGAGCAAATCTAGAAAAGAATAAACATCCAAATTATGGAGAGCATATTCATTTATTTGCAGGATTAGTTAAATGTCCATTATGTAATGAGATACTTGCTGCTAGTGAATCATTTAAAACTTATAAAAGTAATACCAAGGTTTATTATCATTTAAGATGTAAAAATCATAATTGTAAAGGTTATGGTTATCATTATAATTCAGATAAAATTGAAGATAAATTAAAAAGAATTTTAAATGAATTAACTAGATTTATGTATGATAATTCTAACGAAATAATTACTTGTAGTTCTACCAAAAGTAAAGAAGTAAAGGAAATAGACA
>USJA01000187.1 GCA_900554875.1 uncultured Clostridium sp.
TTAAAATTCTTTAATTTTATATTTTAAATATTGTAAAAACACAAAATATGGTATATAATAACTAAGGAAAAAGAGGTTATAACATGAAGAAAATTATGTTTGTATGTACAGGAAATATTTGTAGAAGTGCAATGGCACATGCATATATGCAATTTAGCGTAAATAAGTTAAAAAATAAAGATGATTATTTAATATCCTCATGCGGAACATATGCAGTTCCCGGTGAAAAGTCTACAAATAATGCAATAATTGCAATGAAAGAATATGGTGTGGATTTGAGTAACCATCATGCTACAAATATTAGAGATATAGATATAGAAAATTATGATTTAATTTTATGTATGACTATGCAACATAAAAGAAATGTAGTAGAATTATATCCAAAATTATTAAATAAAACATATACTATTAAGGAATATGTAAATAGGGATGAAATCTATAAGGATATAGATGATCCGTGGGGACTAAACCTTCAAGTTTACAAAGATTGTGCAAGAGACATAGTTAATAATGTGGATAAAGTAATACAAAAATTAGAAGTAGGTGAATAACATATGATAATAATAGGTTCAGATCATACAGGTATTGAGCTAAAAAAAAGGATTATAAATTACTTGTATGAGAATCATATTGAATATGCAGATGTAACAAATTATGCGAACCAGGATGGAGATGACTATCCCGATATCGCTCTTACGGTTTGTTCAAAGGTATTGGAAAGTAGCAGTAATCTTGGGATTGCAATTTGTGGTACAGGTATTGGGATATCTATTGCTTGTAATAAAATAAGGGGAATACGTGCTGCAGTTTGTACTGATGGGTATATGGCAGAAATGGCAAGGCATGATAATAAAGCAAATGTTTTGTGCCTTGGTGCAAGACTTGATATATCTAAGGAATTTAAAAATATAGAAAACATTGTAAGCTCGTTTATTCATACTTTTTACGATGGTGGAAGGCATGATAGAAGACTTAACAAAATAAAAAAATTAGAAAATATAAGTATAGGAGAAGAAAAGTAATATGGCAATAATTTATAGTTTAATCGTAGTAGTATTTTTAATATGTTTAGGTATTACTCCTATAGTAATTAAGATGGCAAAAAAATATAATTTAGTAGATATTCCAAAAGATTCAAGAAGAGTACATAATAAACCAATGCCAAGAGTAGGAGGAATTGCCATTGTACTTTCAATGTTTATTGGACTAGGAATTTATTATTTAATAACAAGAAATATTGCTTCAATTGCTTTAAATGAAAAGTTTATAGGTTTTTTACTTGGTGCTATAGTAATATTTGCAATGGGATTGATTGATGATATTTTTAATTTAAAAGCTAGGTATAAATTTTTATTTCAACTTTCTGCAGCAATTATTGTTTATTTATTTGGTGTTAGATTATCAGGAATAAAAATTCCATTTATATATACAGATATAATAAATTTAGGATGGCTAGACTTTCCAATTACATTGCTATGGATTATTGGGATTACAAATGCTATAAATCTTATAGATGGTTTAGATGGGCTTGCTGCAGGTATTTCGGCAATTTCGGCAACGGCACTTCTAGTAATTTTTATAACAACTTCTGCAAGTTTGGAAGCAATAGTTATAACTGCCGTACTTGTTGGAGCTACACTTGGATTTTTACCGTATAATTTTAATCCTGCTAAAACATTTATGGGTGACGTTGGATCTAACTTTTTGGGATTTACACTATCAGTAGTATCTATATTAGGGTTTGCAAAAGGATATACACTACTTGCAATTATAGCTCCAATCCTTGCATTAGGTGTACCTATATTTGATACATTATTTGCAATGATAAGACGATTTTTGAAGGGACAACCTATGTTAAAACCTGATGGGGCACATATACATCATAGATTGATTAAAATGGGACTTTCGCAAAGGCAAGCCGTAATATTTTTATATACAGTAACAAGTGTTCTTTCTATTCTTGCTGTTACAATTGTTTCAGCAGATATATGGAAGTTTATAATTTTAATATTTGCTATTATTTGTTTAATTGTAATAGCCTTATTAAATTATCAAAAAAATAAAAATAAAAAAGAAGAGGATGAAACAGTGAGTGAAAACTTTGTTCATCAT
>USJA01000188.1 GCA_900554875.1 uncultured Clostridium sp.
TTATCATCTACTCCAACTACAGTAAATTCTTTTGATTTTTCAAGTTTATTTAAAGCTCTAAGTTCAGCAGATAAAACATTTGTTATTTTAACATCATTTATGTTTACTGAAGATTTAACTTCTGAAACATTTGATGTATTATTAACTTCTTTATTAATGTTTTTATCTTTCTTTTCTTCAACTACGTTTGGCGTAGAATTAGATACATTATCTTCTTTTACATCTTGCAAACTATTTGATTGCTCAACTTTTTGCTCGCTTTGAGTGTCATTTTTTGCTACTAAAGTATCTTGAGGTTTATTGTTTTTGTTACTTGATAAATAAATATATAATCCACCAACAACTAACACTAAAGACAAAGCGATAGTAAATACTGCGGGTCCATATTGCTTGATATAAAACGTAGATTTATTATCATAGTACATAACAAAACACCTCCTTAGATTCAATAACAACACCTTACATTTATTATTATAGCACGTTATTTATGTAAAGTCAATAGTTTTGTTAAAAAAATATTTCAAAATTATGTATATTAAATATCTGCGTTATGCCATACATTTTGCACATCATCGTTTTCTTCTAATTTATCTAAGAAGTTATTAAGTTTTTCTTCCTCTTCTTCTGTTAATTCTTTTTTTATATTAGGAATCTGTTTTATTTGAGCTTCTTCAAGTTTAATTCCTTTCTCTTGAAGTGATTCAAGCAAATCAGAAAAGACTTTAGGATCACATAAAACCTCTATATATTCTTCATCAGATATAAAATCATCTGCTCCATTATCTAAAACTTCTAACATTAATTCATCTTCGTCAATTGAGTCATTTTTTTCAATTAAAAAATAACCTTTTTTATCAAACATATATCCAACTGAACCAGTTTGGCCAAGACTACCACCTGATTTGCTAAATATATGACGAATATCAGCAGCAGCTCTATTTTTGTTATCAGTTAAAGCTTCAACAATAACAGATACGCCACATGGGCCAAATCCTTCATATGTTATTTCTTCATAATTGGCAGCACTTGTATCACCAATTGCTTTTTGTATGCATCTATTTATGTTGTCATTAGGCATATTTTGTGCTTTTGCTTTAGCTACAACATCCTTTAATTTTCTATTTACATTAATATCTCCACTATTACCTGTTTTTACAGCAATAGTTATTTCTTTTCCAAGCTTTGAAAAGATGTTTGCTTTTTTGGCATCACTTGCCTCTTTCTTTCTTTTAATATTATTCCATTTGCTATGTCCTGACATATTATTCTCCTCCCTTTTAATAAAGTAATAAACATAATTACGTATATATTTTAACATATTTTTTTATGTTTGTGTAGTCTTTAGATGAATCTTTTATTTGTTTTTTATAGTTTTTAGTTATGCATTACTTTTTTCTATATATTGTTATCGTATATTTACTATTTCCTCTATATTTTCCATTAGAATCAAAATCATCGTTTGAGTCATATGTAAATGCAGTAAGTTCAATGTTTGATACTATATTTGGTGTTCTTTTATCACCAACTAATTTTATAGAAGAACATATTGTTTTATCGCTCATTTCCTCACTAGTAACATGATAGTACCTCTTCCCTGGTACAAGATTAATATCATCATATAAGTAACACTGAATTTCAGGATACATTAAGTACGCATGATCTGGATTTAAAATTGTTTGATCAATTACCTCGCCATCATCCATTGTAAATTTTAAGTTATATCCAATCCTGTATTTATCAATATCTGAATATTTGTTTAGATAATCTTTCCATACTAAGTTGAAATTAGAACCTGATATTTTTTCCTCATTTGTGTATACTGCATAAAATATTCCAAGCACTTCTTCTGGATCCCAACCACAATAATAGTCTTTTACTAATTTTTTATAACTACCCTCTTTAATATATAGTCCGATAACTATAGGATTATTATCAACATACTCAGGTTGTTGCTCTTCTTCTAGTTTTACACTATCAATCTTCTCATCTTGAGTACTTTCATCTTGGACATTATTATTTAAACTTACAAAATCATTGTTATTTTGTTTACTTTCTTTTATTCTATACATAATATATCCAATTGCTAA
>USJA01000189.1 GCA_900554875.1 uncultured Clostridium sp.
CTTCCGATCTATTTTAGTAATTTTATATATCCTCCTTACAATTACAGGATTGGTTTTAATGAAACTAGGAGGAAATACTGGTAGTATATTAATTGAAAATATGAGCTTTTCATTTACTATGAATTTTATAAGTTTAATTGGATTTATAAGTTACATACTTAGTTTTTTATTATTTACAAATATTGTTGTAAAATTTGATTTGAGTTATATTATGCCTATAACATCCGGGCTTATACAGGTACTGACTTTATTATCTGGCTTCTTTATTTTTAATGAAATAATTTCTACTAAAGGAATAATTGGTGCAAGCTTGGTCATTTGTGGAATAATAGTAATGAATATAAAGGTAAAAAAAGGAAACGATAAAATTCAAAGTGACGATGTAAAACAAAATTAAATTTAATAATTTTTTATGGAGAAAAATATGAAAAAAATAACTTTTCTAATGTTACATTTAAATTATGGTGGCATTGAAAAGCAAGTAACAACACTTGCAAATGAACTTTCAAAAGAATATGAAGTTGAAATAATATCACTTTATGATATATTATCGGGAGAGTCTTTTTATCAATTAGACGATAAAGTAAAGGTTAAATATATCTTCAACTTTGGACCAAATAAAGATAAAATAAAGGCTGCTCTAAAAAAATTTAAACTAATAACATTGATAAAGCAGTTGTGCAAGGCTTTAAAAATACTTTACACAAAATACTTTGGGTTTGGGAAGATAATTAAAAATTTAAATACTGATATTTTAATTTCATCACGAATTGAATTTTCTAAGCAAATTAAAAGAAATGATATAATTACAATATCTCAAGAACATTCCTTTATTGATAATGAAAAATATATAAAAAAAGTTAGGAAATCTTTTAAACATATAAAATATCTGATTGTAATGACAAAAGGTGCTAAAGAAAAATATGATGAATGGTTAAAGAATGAAAAGATAAAACCAGAAGTCATTGTTATACCAAATATTATAAAAGAAAATAAATCAGGAAAGATTTCTAATCTTAATAACAGACAAATAATTAGTGTTGGTAGACTTGAAGATGTAAAAGATTTTTATACGCTTATACTTGTTTTTTCCGTTATAGTAAAAAAATATCCTAATTATATTTTAAAAATAATAGGAGAAGGAAGCATGAGAGAAAAGTTAGAAGAACAAATTAAAAAATGTAATCTTCAAAAAAATGTTATCTTAACTGGTAGGCGTACGGAAAATGAAATAAATAATGAGCTAATTAAATCCGATGTTTTTGTACTAACTTCAAAGAGTGAGAGCTTTTCACTTGTTTTATGTGAAGCTATGAATTTTGGAGTGCCATGTATTGCTTTTGATGTGGATGTTGGACCAAGAGAAATTATACAAGATGGGAAGAATGGATTTCTAATTGAAAATAGAAACGTAGATTTAATGATAGAGCGATTAGACGAATTACTTTATAATATTTCCCTTAGAAGATTTTTAGGTTCGAATTCATATAATGTCGCCAAAAATTATTATTCGGAAAATATTATAAATAAATGGAAAAATATTTTTGGGGGAAATTAAATGGAAAAATTAAATATTACTTTTTGCAGTTATCCTGATTTTGGAGGGAATGCTAAAGCATTATATGAATATATGAAAAAAAGATATAAAGATCAAATGAATCTTGTTTGGATTGTGTATAATGACGAGTCTGTCATGAATTTAAAAAAAATTGGCACAAAGGCTATACTAATTGGAAGTGATGAATTTAAAGAATATATTCCAAAAACAGATGTGTTTTTTACAACGCAAGGAAATTTAGATGGAGATAAACTTAAAGCAAAAAATTCAATTTATATTGAACTATGGCATGGAATTGGACCAAAACCAATAGGCTTTGCCTGTGACAATCCTTCAAAAGAAGATTTAAAAGGATATAAAAACATAAGTCAAATAGTAGATTTGTTTATTGTTCCTAATGACTTTTGGAGAGTAGTTTATTCATCTATTTTTAATGTTGAAATGAATAGAATAAAAAGTTTAGGGATGCCTATTTTGGATTATTTTAAATATTCTAATGGTTATAATAATTTGGAAAAAGTT
>USJA01000190.1 GCA_900554875.1 uncultured Clostridium sp.
GGGAAAAAAGCAGAAAAGATTTCTTCAATGAAATACTGGATATATTAACCTTGCTCGGAGGTGAAGTGGGAAATGTTAGGTAAATTAGCGGTTAGAAATACAAAAAGAAGCATTAAAGATTATTTGATTTATTTGATAACTGTTACTATCGCATTTTCTCTTATATTTGCTTTTAACTTAGTGGCAAGTTCTGAAGAAGTAATAGAATTATCGACAGGCATGGATACGTTTAAGTATATTCTAGCTTTTGTGAATGTTGTTATTATATTTGTTATCTGTTTTTTGATTAACTACACCACAAAATTTATGTTTGAAAAGCGAAGCAAAGAGCTTGGAACATATATGCTTCTTGGAATTAGAAAAAAAGAAATTGCTCGATTGCTTGTAATTGAAAATGTGTTATTAGCGATATGTGCTTTGGTTTTGGCTATTCCTCTTGGGTTCATATTTAGTCAATTTGTATCATTGGTAATTGTAAACTTATTAGGTATTCCAGAAGTAATCTTTATTTCAATAAATTTTGTTTCCATAGGATTGCTTGCTATTTACTTTTTGGCAATATACGTATTGGTTCTGCTTAATCTTTTACGAAGAATTAGAAAAATGACGGTACATGATTTTCTTTATTTTGATAAGCAGAATGAAAAGAAAATGTTCCGTAGCAATAAAAAGAGAAATATTATTTTCATTGTTAGTGTTATATTAGGAATTACTGCTATTTTGCTTTGGGCTTCACGTTGGACAATGGAAAACAGCGGTAAACAAGAAACTCTTACGTATTTGATGATTAGCATGATGATGTTGATTATCAGTATTTATGGTGTATCAGCTACTTGTGCAGATATGTTGTTGTCGGTTTTATTGAAAAATAAAAAACTTAAATATCAAAAAGATAACCTTTTTGTAACAAGAACTTTTGCGTCAAAAGCAAGAACAATGAGTTTTACGTTCGGGACACTTTCCATGTTGATATTACTTTCTTTGTTATGTTTAAATTTTTCAAGTATCAATAAAGGAGTGTATAAAGCAAGCATAGAAATGACAGCTCCGTTTGATGTTCATGTGTTTGAAGAAAAACAACCATTTAAAGATTTTAAAGAATATGTGAATGTTGTTGATGAAGATTATACAATAAATAAAGCAATCGAATTTGATGTTTATAAAGAACCGAAACATCAAATGCAGAATTATTTTGACGTGCAATTTTATGATTATGACCCAGTAATGAAATTAAGTGATTATAACGAAATACTGAAATTAAAGAATATGGACACCATAGAATTAAGTAATGACGAGTATTTTCTTGTAACTAGCAAAGATTTGTTATATAAAGTTGAAAACAACAAGGATATTGAAAAAATTCAGTTGACAAGTGGAAAAGAATTAAAACTAAAGGGCATTGATACAAAAACGTATTGGTATCAAATAAATAATACTGGAAGATTTGCTGTTATTGTGCCTGATGAATATGTTCAAGGCTTGGAAGTATCTGAGCAACATCTGATTATAGATACCATAGAAGAAACAGATACAAAACTTAGAGAAAAAATCAAACAAGATTTGAAACATCGATTAGTAATAGTAAATGATGATGGTGAAACAGTCGTACAATATTATAGACTTTCTGTAAGAGGTTCTGCTATTGAAGAACAAAATACGATGACCGCTATGATTGCAAGCATTTGTCTTTATATTGCCTTTATTTTGATTTCGGCAGTTGGAACAGTTCTTGCTATTCAATCACTAAGTGACTCTACAAAGTACAAATACCGCTATCAAACATTAAAAAGATTGGGAGTGAATGATAAATCATTATTTAAAACAATCAGAAAGCAATTACTAATATTATTTGGTGTTCCAGTTATTTATTCAATTCTTGCAAGTTTCTTTATGCTGGTATCAGTCAATAATGTTTATAAAATTTATTTAGAAAGTGAGTATAGTTATTTAATTTACTTCGTAGTAGGTTTGGCGATTTTCTTCTTTATCTATGGAATTTATTGGATAGCAACGTATATCGGTTTCAAACGAAATATCAATGAGGAGAGTTAGATTT